>JBAVTY010000184.1:0-7029 GCA_049696495.1 Candidatus Nitrosopolaris sp. | reverse complement strand
ACCAATATATTCATATCCAAGATTATAATAATGAGAAAAATTTTCTTATTTACTTTTATCCAGATTTGAACCAGATCTAACTGGCGAGATATAATACTTATAATCTGGTTCTGATGAAAACATCAATATTATGATAAGATTAGTTAATCTGTATATGTTGTAGACGATGCATCTAAGAGATAGCTCTCAGTTCTGTGCACTTCCCAATCTCGATGTAATGTGTTCACCAAATAATCGTTTAAAATGCGATTCCATATCTAGATGTCAACAACTCAAGAAAATGACTATTGCTTCGACTCACCGTTTACACTCAAAAATCCAGATTTTTTTCAATGACATCTCTAACCAGAGATATAAAGGACTTACCTCCAGTTTTGCTCTAAGCGAGTATCTTGTCCTCATTAAAGAGTTACTAGCAGAAAAAACAGGAACCATACCTTCTCAGAATGACATTAATCAAGCAGTGAAGGTGGTTATGGCCGGCTGGCAAATGTGCATATATCTCTTAACCGAAGGTGAACGTATACAATTGGAAACCTTTGCCGCTTACATTGATTATGATGGAATGAGATCCATAGCTGTTGTGTAGCGCCAAATTGTAGAGTCTTTGTCCATCAAGTACGAATTTGCCATCTGGTGTCAAATCCTTACCTAATGAGTTGTTTGATATTTTTGTAGCTCCGTCTTCAGTAACTATTCCTTTTTGTCCGTGTCCTCCTGCTACTATATTCACGTCCTTGGCATAGTATGTCAGGATAATACGACCTGTGTTGCTTTGCAATTCCATGTTATCAGGATTATTCTTCCATTGACCATCAAGGTATACTGTATCAGGATTGAAACTAGTGTTTGGTGGAATTGAATATGGTATTGTCTGGTCCGCTTGGAAGTTTTGAGGATTTCCAAGCGGTGCTCTTGCAAAGGAGTAGCCAAGATATATTTCTGGTGTTATTTGTTTTGTTAAATCGACATATGCTAGACTACCTGGATTAATTGTTGTTGTTGATTTAGCTGTATTGAAGCTTATTTCCTTCATACCATTAAGAGCTGCTCCTTCAGCAAGCAACGATTGAATTGCGCTTTCTGTTGTATCATAGTCACCTTCCCCAATATGATCATCCCGTATGTACCCTTGACTATCAACGAGATAATCCCTTGGCCAGTATTGATTACCGTATGCATTCCAAGTTCCATGATCACTATCTAATATTACAGGATACTTTATCCCGAATTTCTGAACTGCTGTCTTTACATTATCATAATTCTTCTCAAATTCAAATTCAGGTGAATGAACACCCACTATTACCAAGCCTTTATCAGCATATCTTTGATACCAATCGTTAAGATGTGGTAAAGTCCTAATGCAGTTAATGCAACTATATGTCCAAAAATCGACGAGTACTACTTTTCCTTTTAAAGATGCAAGTGTTATCGGAGCGTTATTAGGCGTATTTATATAACCTGCAATTTGGGCAAATTCTGGTGCTTTTTGAAATTGCGATTTATCAATTTGAAGAATTTGTGCTTTATCAAGCTTTATTGTTTTGATTGTACCGTTTGTTGTAATATCAGCTGAAACAACTTTTTCTAGTTGTTGCTGTGACGACGAAGCCTTATTGAGGCCTGGACTATTGAAATATACTCCAAACCCAACAATTACAGCTACTACTGCAATTGCCATTACTAATGCGCTGATGTTATCTCTATCCATTAATTAATTCCCCCGCTTCTCCATTTCTTCTTTCTTTGTTTGTGCACTTAAGTTCCACTCTCCAGGTTAATGATTTGGTTGGCGAGTGGGAAGTTAGCTAGAAGAATTAGGTGGTTGGTAAACAATAAAATGCCTACTACAACAAGTATTCCACCCATTACCAAGTTGAAGTATTTGAGATGTTTTACCATTCTTCTAATTATGCCAGTAGCTCTTGAAAAGAAAGCACCCGTAATCAGGAAAGGTATTCCTAAGCCTATAGAATAAGCCAACAAAGAATTGTAGGCTGCCGCAGGATGAGTAGCTGCCAATGCGAACGTGCTACCTAAGATTGGTCCAACGCATGGAGTCCAACCTGCTGCAAATGCTGCTCCAAATACAAATGATGTAATATAGCTTGTTTTAAATCTTGGTATCTTGCCCATTGTCATCTTTTTTTCAAAGTTTAAGCTACGTATCCTTGTAGAGAGAATCAGGTAAGCTCCAAATCCTACTATTACTATTCCACCAACAGATGTAAGGTAATGCTGAAATCCGGCTCCATACACAGAAAGAACGCTATTTAGAATTACACCCAATATTGCAAAAATAAGTGAAAAGCCAAGTACAAAGTAAACGGTGTTTAGAAAAATGTTAAGTCTAGTTCGTGTAAGTGTAATCGTTGTCGACGACCGCTGTTGTTGTTGCCTCTGCTGACCCCGTCCACCACCATCACTATTACTTTCGATATTTCCCACATTTTCATTAGAAGAGATGGTAGTAGCAGTTGAAGTGTCTTGACTTGAGTTCTTCGCTTCATTTATAGCTGTTCCTGAAAGATACGATATGAAACCAGGAAGTATAGGAAGAATACATGGTGATAGAAAAGAAGCTAAACCTGCACCTGCAGAGATTAGAACACTTGTTTCAATTACCATATTGTACCTCGTAAACCTCTGATAAGAAATTACTATTCATTAAACAACAACCTTGATTCTTTGTATTAAATATATTTCCAAATTACATCCAAATGACTTCCAAGTTTAATCAGACACCTAAGGGTGGTGCAGATTGTTCAAATGTAGATAGAAATTATCTTACAACGTGAAAGATAGGAATAATTGGACCTCTATATTTATGAAGGCTACAATTGTTCAAATGATGTTAGCGTCGGCACTTACGCTATTTTTGCTTGTAGGTATAATTGGACCTCTTCGTTTGCTGTCTTTTGTAATATCATACAACGCTTCAGACAGCCTATT
The DNA here is from genome assembly GCA_049696495.1 of Candidatus Nitrosopolaris sp. Classification (GTDB taxonomy): domain Archaea; phylum Thermoproteota; class Nitrososphaeria; order Nitrososphaerales; family Nitrososphaeraceae; genus Nitrosopolaris. Next base: position 4,077 of record JBAVTY010000184.1, on the reverse strand, counting down.
GGAGTGCGAATTAGTATCGGACTCAGGGTATGAGACAGGATATAAGTTACCGGTGTTATCGGTTCATATGTGCCATTTCCTTTCTTTTCTGCGCCTAGATGTGATGTTGACATGATTTTACGTCCCAGACAAGTAGTAATCTCTCGCTCTAATTGGGACCATGAGTTTTTAAGCAAATCGTCAGACGTCAATTAATTTAAAAATACATAAGAGATTCGATTAGTCTGCACCTAGCAGTCTATTAACCTCTTCAGTTAGCTTTTCAATCATGTTGGTGAGATACATATCCTTTCAAAGAAATCCTACGAGCTGCGTACTCAGAAATAGCAAAATAAAAATAGCGCATAGACACTTTTTTCATGTGGATTATAACAAGTTATGTAAGGATATATTGGGTCTTGACACAAAGATACGATTTGCTGGCGTCTGCGATGATACAGGTGAAATCAGATTTGGCGGTCAACGCGAAGGGATAAAGAATCTACTAACTCCGGAAGAGACTCAAATATCAAACGTTCAAGCAATGGCTAGATGGGAATTACGGGACTCTCTTTCCCACAAGTTAGGTAGGGAAAAATATTCTATGGCAGAGTATGAAAAGATTAAACGCATAACATTTACTTTAGACCCTGATCATCTGCTCTTAGTGACAACAGAAGTGGATATTGAACATATGAAGGTAATAGATGGCATACTAAAGCAGCTTGGTAAATGAGCCACTCTCCAATAGTTAATAGAAGTTCACATGGATATAGCTAATAGTTTCGCAGACTTTCAACAAACAAATCTGTTAAAGCATGTTAATACGTCTATCGAGAAAAGCAAAAACTATAAAGCGAGAACAGCTGTGGACGATGTAAAGAGCGAGCTTTCAGGTCTGAACGAACTTGTAGTGTCAGCAATAACACGATTCTCAGAAGAATAGCTGCGATCCCATTGAAATCCTTTCTGCTTGCGAGACCATGATGGATGGCCACGACTGACGTTCCTCACTGATAGGATTTGAATCTGTTGCCGCGATCGTATCAGTAGCGGCGTCATTACCTATTATACCGTTCTTGTCATTGTCAATCGTGTCAATCGTGTCAATTTCAAATTCAGATTGACTAGTGCCACCACCACCGCCTTCGCCATCATTGCAGTCAGTTATTGCATCCTTATCCGCATATGTCTCACGCCATGCAAGGGATATCATTTGCAACGGTCATTGTATTCACCTCCCTTAGCCATGATAATGGATATCATCAGTCGCGATAATAAGATTTTTTTTGTGACCTGCTATTTTTTAGGACCAAAAAGGAAGCCACCGTGGCAGCTGCAGCGATTCCCCAAATGATGTAAGACGACGATGTACCAGGAACATTCAAAGTGAAAAGAGGAAGTGGAACGATAACTATAAAGGATGCTAGCGCAGCAACATTGTGAGTCTGTGACATTATCCTTGTGATAACTTGGTATGATCCTATGTCACGAAAGATGACATTGGTAGAGAAATTACCATCAGGGGCCGATATATTTGTCAATCGAAATGTCGTTTCCTGACTGCTATTCACTCCCAGAATTACGACACTTGCCAATAGGTTTGTTAGAGGTTTACCTGTCTCCAAATTTTGGACAGTAAATCTCAGCAGAGAGGGTGTACCTATCGTGGGCTGCACAGGTATCATGCTTAATACAATTTTCATATTCTGATCCCTATCTAACCAAGTCTTGGTACCGTTTGTGCTAAGTTGTGCGGATGCAATATTCTGGGATAACTGACCTAAGATCATAATCATGATCACAGCAAAGACCATTAGGAGAAACTGCAAGATCGAAATAAAAGATCGTAACACTTTTATTAACACAGGACACAATAGGTATGAAGTTATAAAAGTAGCTTTTTACACGATTAGAATAGACCTGCGGCAGTCCCAATATTTATCCCACAGACGAATTCGTTAAAAATGTAGAAGTCTCCTGCGGGAATTACGTTTAATATTAATCCACAGCAGCACGATTCACAAGCGTTGGTGTATCTTTTATGGAATGGCGTGCTTCAAGTGGATAGATGCATTCCCCCCATATGGATGGCGTTTCTTTTGACAGTAATCACAAAGACCTTCTCTATCCTGTCTTGCACAAATAACACATTTTGTTCGAATAGTGTATCTTTCTGCTGAATGGATGGTTCTGTGTTGCGCTGCCTTGGATTCTATGTTCCTCTGTTGCGTCTTTTTTCTAGGAATACTTGATTCTGGCAAACAAATAATGGTCCGACTTGATTATATTACATCGCACAAAGCAAATTTGCAATCATATCCAAAAGTATATTCTAAAGAAGCTCCGCCCGACGCTATTGACTGATATCAGACTCGCGCCTCTAAATGTTCAAGGACTGAATGCATCCCCTGTAACAACACAAATAGCAATTATGCCCACTACGATGTCCCATCTATAACTCGGATCGTTTCTTCTACAAATTGAAACTCTTGATAAAGTTTAGTAGAAGGTTCAGAGTATAAGTGGTAATATATATGGTGAAACTATCCTTGATCACTACAGAAATCCTAGAAACAAGATAAGACTGTCGACCCCCCAGCCAGATATCGATATTCTTATAACAAACTACTATGTATATGGATTAGATTACTATAAGGATGGCGAAGAGGCGCAAAGAACCGGATACCGGGACTAACCGCTGCATCAAGGACTCTAATAAAATGTACTCCTAAGGAGAAGGAACAATTTAGTGCGCCTATCATTCACATCTAGTCCCAAACCTCTTTCTTTATTCAATGAAACTTTAATCAAATATACACTCGTACCGTCTATTCCTCTCTCAATAATAGCAGTTCTATCGATCAATCCTACCACATGGCCACTATCTGAAATACACCATTTTTATATCGAATTGTTCGCTGTTATACTTGCTGCAATACTTTCATTTTACTATATATCCCGTTACCACACTTTAAGTGATAAATTCAGTCTCTTTCTTGGAATAGGATTTCTTGCTAATGCTTTAATTGATTTGCTGCACGTTATAGTATCCTATAATTTAGTAAATGAGCCATTATTTCTCAAATACTTTATACCACAGACGTGGTTTGCAGGTAGGCTATTTCTCAGTGCTATGTTTGCCATGGCAATTGCATGTTATCCTATATTGTCCAGGAACGAACAAGAAAGAGAAGAAAGCCAACATCACAACCTAGACCAAAAAATGCTTGTAGTATTTTTGGCCGTTCTTGCCTGTCTAGCCGCAGGTACTGCAATAAGTTCTCTTTTCATATTTTTTCCGGGTGTAGTGCTGGATAACTATCCTTTACATAGACCATATGAAATTCCCCCGCTAATATTATTTTTAGTTGCTTTATTCTATTTTTATAAAAGGCAGCTCTACAAGAAAAATGACGTTTTTTACAAAGGAATCGTAGGTTCTATACTAATTGATGCATTTGCTGAGCTTATTATGTCTTATTCAACTGCTTCTTTTGACACAGCACATAACGTAGCTCACATTCTCAAAGATTCAGCTTATTTTGTTAACATTGTTGGACTCGCATTATCGAGTATCAACTACAATTTAAGATTAAAAGAAAGTAACGATAGCCTAGAGGAAATTAATGCCAGATTGAGAGAACGAGAGGAATTGATACGTATTCAATATGAAAGATTAAAGGAATCAGATAAAATGAAAAATGAATTTATTAATGTAGCTTCTCACGAATTGCGAACACCTATTCAACCAATACTCACTCTATCTGCAGTCCTTAGACTAAAAATACAAGATGTACGTCAACAAGAGTTATTAGATATCATCATAAGAAACGCAAAAAGACTGATGCAGCTCACAGAATCCATACTGGATGTTACAAAGATCGAAAACCAATCACTAATTCTAAAAAAAGAACAATTCGATCTAAACGACATAGTAATAAATGTGATGAATGATATAACATTAGGCTCAGAATTCATCAACAACAAAAACATAAGGCTATCATATATGCCCCAGCATATATTATTGGAAGCAGATAGAGTGAGAATAATACAAGTCATTTCCAATATGTTGGCCAATGCTGTTAAATTTACAAA
>JBAVTY010000183.1:0-2940 GCA_049696495.1 Candidatus Nitrosopolaris sp. | reverse complement strand
ATTTTTCTCAGTAAATTAGCGCACCGTCTTTCATCAGCAAGAAATGCAACAAGATTGAACACATAGGTATAATGAATAAGTCAGCTTTAAGCTTGGCTGAAACATTCTAAGAATATGAGCGAATGCTTAAATCGTATCATCAGCTTTGAATACCATAAATTCTCATGGGTATCGTTAATGGGACAGAATGGATAGTCATTATAGCTATAGTTGCAGTTATAATTTTTGGTGCGAAAAAAATTCCAGAGCTGGCTAGATCTCTTGGGAAGGCATCTTCGGAATATGAGAAAGCCAAAGTTGTGGCGGCTAAAGAACTTGAAAGTATTAAGGGCATGGGATTGAGCACTCCTAGCGATTCAGAGAAGATTAGAGAAGTAGCCGCCACCTTGGGCATTGATCATACAGGGAAGACTGATTCCGAACTTAGGGCGCTTATTCAATCAAAGATTAATGAACGGTAAGAAAAATCCACCCTTGACCGTCATCATAACAGTAGCTACAGATATGACTATAGCTACAACTATCCAAAGGAGCTCTTTGTTAAGTCAAGACCGGTGGCCTGAGACCATCAGTCCTCGGTTGATTTGTAGCTGCCGTAAAAACTTACGCTACCATGGGTTCATTGACTGAAACCCTCGAAGATGTGATGGTGCTCTTCTTCTTCAATCAAGCAAACGTCGGGTATAGATTACCAATCTCGTTGGAAAGCCCACATACTTTAGGTTTGGTTTGGCTTCACCTATTATCCACCACACCACGCAATTTATCGTCCAAAACTACTACCATTATTATGATTATTGCCGCTGCAATTCACATTCGCGTCCTGTCCTCATTGCCATTCCCTAGCCCATATCCCTGTTAAAATCATAAAGTATCTTAGTCCTATCACAACTACGACAACGACAACGAAATATGATATTGTCTTTGAGACGCCGACTGGTATTAGTCTAGTACTAGTCTACAATAGATGAAATTCTGTTGTTATTGAAAGCAAACGGTTACGTATATGATTTCAGGGCCGCCGAGAAAGTACTTCCTGCCGTATTGCACGGATATTTTAGAGACAACAAGATGGAGATTAGGTCAGAGCTAGAGACACCTGGGTTTTACCTGATAGATGGAAAGGTTCAGGTGTAGCACATTACGCTCGTTCCCAAGGAGTTTCGCTTGTTCCCAGAGTTAAGGTCTGAATCGTTATAGGATTTAATACGACATACGCGTACCAATGCAGAGATATACCAGATGCAACCTTTGCGGCTATAAATACTTTAGTATCCCTGGGAATACCATAAGCATATCAAAACTAAAATTATTATACACGAGTATCCCTGTAAATACCATCTTGACTCAGTTAAAATCCATTGATCATAATCCACTCTTCAAGTACATCTAGGACGTCAATACTCCTCTTTCTTTCAGACCATTTGCTAGCTACTTTTCTTGAGCAGTCATCTATACAACTTAGGATATAGTTTCTTGCACTCGATTGCTACCTTGTGACCATGCGTCCATTTTGAAAATTTCTTCCTTGTTTCTGTTGCAAAAGCCAATCCACAGTTGACCGCGGTTCTTGCCTTTAATCTCCGCATTATTACTTGTACTACTACCTCCACGACTTTCTATTAATGGAGTAAAATCCAGAATTACTTCTTCAAGTTCGGCATCTTCGTATAGAAAGTCGTTAATCCATTTCTTAGGATCTGCTTCAAAATATGCCTGAAGACTCGGCGCATAAACGTCTAGGTCTAACAGAAAAGCACGGTAGCCCTTCTTTGCCAATAATGCAGCAAGATTGGCGGCAAGAGTTGTTTTGCCAGTGCCACCTTTGTAAGAGTGAAAAGCAATACACTTTGTCAATGTTTGAAAGACTAACCATAAGCGCTACCATAGTATATAGAGATTATCTCATGATGAAGAATAAGATACTAGATTTGGAATCCAAGGTTAGTTCATCCTTAGGTTAGGTCACTATTTATTGCGGTAGGTCAGCAGAGGTTATTTCCTAGAACTATCATGACCAAGAATCTAAATGGTCAGATAGTTGTTCACACAAAAGAACAGATCCTATATTGGTTTGAACAGGCAGATTATCAAGACTGTAGGATCAATGCTTATCCGGCATTTCTGTCAAAAGCAGAAGAACGGGATTATGATAGAGGAATTAACCTGAAACTGTTTGCGCCGAATATCTTGTTTATCGACTTGGATGCCAAAAAGTTCGATTCTAAGGCCTCACTTCAGAAAGCGCTAAAACAAATTCTAAAGAATATCGCGTCCTTGCCTTTACGATGTCAAACCGTTAGTGTTGTGGTCTGGATATGGTTACCATATTGTTATTCCCGTTAACGCTAAAGATGCGTTGGAGAATATTATGGACTTCATAGAATATACCGCTGAACCATCAAAAGAATTCATGCAGTTTGCAGAGAGATTCTTGTCACTAAATAAAGCCGATACCGCGAACAATCCGGGATTCAAATCTTGCCTTCTGAGAGTACCATATACATTTAATTCTGAATGTGTTGGCGAGGGAATTGATGCAGAAGTAAAGATAATTCAACAATGGGATAGTTCTAAACCCCTGCCTTACATAGATAACCTACTAATCGAGTTTCAGACTTTTCTAGTAGACAGGAAGTTGAAAGTAGAACTTAAGGAAAATAAATGTAAAAAGTTCAATACTAGTTCAAACAATATTCTACCATACGCAGAAAGGCTCCTGCAGATGTCAATTTCAGATTATCGCAAGTTCGCAATATCACTAATACTTGCCCCCTATTTTATAAACATACAACGTCTTTCTGATACAGAAACTTTCTCTAGGATTAGCGAGTGGCTACTAAAATGTAGCAAAGTCAGAAACTTGGAACCGTCTGTAGCATACTTTGATGATTATACTAGGAAGGCAATAGAAAGAGCTAGAAGTAGTGGGATTAAACC
>JBAVTY010000182.1:0-6738 GCA_049696495.1 Candidatus Nitrosopolaris sp. | reverse complement strand
GAACAACCATAACCATGTGTCATAAGAATAACTACTTTCTTACAGCTTGATATTATCATAGCCAATGAACCATCTTGTAAAAGTAGATAGACATGGTTTAATCAGGAAAACGCAAACAGTCAGTTATATTAAAAACCGAAGTAGTAGACGAAAGATCAGTTGGAAGCCTACAATTTGCTGTTGCCAGATATTAAGCTCATTAACTTTAACTACTATTCCAACATAAATAACGTCATGGCATCAGAGAAGGAACAAATGGGTGCCTCTAATCCATTTCTAAATCCACTATGGTTTTGGCAGAACTACTTAATAAATTGGATTGAAGGGAGCAGGGGATTTTATGAAAATGTAATCAAAGCTAATGAGCATTGGTTCAAAGCAGTCTGGGATCTTTGGTTTAGGGCCGTAGGCATACAACTAAGAGAAACGGCATGACACTTTTTTTGTCTAATCTCTATTTCAGGAATTGTTCTATCATTCGGATATTGTGTGTTGAGGCAAACTTTAGTTTATAAAGAAGCCGTTGTTCATCTGTTTTGAGTTGCACTAGAGTTGGCATGTCTCTTTCTCTTAATACTACTGCAAAATATCAAATTACAGAAATGACATTTGAATGAAAGTATCCGGTTATACCAAATATGTTTGCTCGTATTGCTAATCCATCTAGAATTACGAACTTATAAATAGAATGGATAAATCGAATATCTGAATACTATCTATCTATTATTGTAGCGGATCCGGTAAATTCATCCAAACGATTTACAGACTTGCTTCGAAATTATGCTATGAACTAGGTTATAACAATAAACTGGTATTCAAGTCATCTATAAATGCAATTTCTGATAATGATTTTCTATGTCTGGGCACAAACGCTTTTTTCACTAAACTTTCAGGTAATATTTCATGTGTGTCCTGATAACCTATAGCCATTTCAAATTCTTCAGGTATATGGAAGATTTTCTTGGCTTTTTGTACATCAAAGTATCAAAACCACCCATTTCATGCCTCAAGAAACTTATTCTCATTAGCTGCTCCTAAATCATGAAAACGAAGCCTATTGTATTTTTTATTATCAGTATAAGTTTTCTTCGATATTGCACAGATTAGGATTGGCGCTCTCTTGGCATATTCATTTATTTCATTTAAGACCGATTGTGCTTTCTTCAGTTTTTCAGGATTTTCATTTGTAGATACGATATAACGCCATGGTTGCTCATTACGTGCAGACGGAGCCCATCCAGCTGCTTCCAAAATTGATAGTAGCTTTGATTTTTCTACAGGTCTGGTCGAGAATGCTCTTTATAGGATAGTCGGTTTTTGCAGTTTTTGTTATAATTGTGGTCGTAGTTATTTTTTCATCATTTCGTTCAGTCAAACAGTTATACCATTATAGAATTCCGGTATTATATAGTTGAGGCTGGGATAATTCTATAGGCTACGGGCCTATTCGTGTCTCCGATCAGATTCGGTGAAAATCTGGAACCGACGAAACACGGTAAACCAGATAAATTTTCTTGTCATTGTTATTTGGAGGCAAACCAGCTCCCAGCAGATCACCGAAAGAGTGGAACTGAGGAAATAGTTTAATGTTTTAACAGCTGAGAGTTCTCCAGAACTGCTGCTTTAACTAATCCTTTGTATAATGGACCTGATTATCACTCTTTAAACCTGTGTGAGATTTCATTTTAATGATAACTGTATTACTAGCTCTATTAGATACCCTCTGCCTTCTGTCGTTCGTAAATATCCACCCAAGGAGCACATCTAATGGAAGTAAAAACGATTTTCCGAAACTTTCTATTAGTGCATCTGGTATTTTTAAAGCCTCTCCAGAAATCCTTACTGTTTTTATTTGTACAAGCTTCTTACCTATCGATTGACCGCTAGTCGATTCAAAGTAAGTCCAGTATGCGAGAAATATCAAGCTGCGAGTAATATATCCTACACTTGTCGCTCCGTTACTGAACCATCGTGCAGGGTTATTGTCAAACCACAACGGAAAAGTTGTCGCATATAAAATTATTTCGATGCCGATTGTAACTATTATAAAATCTACCACCCATGCAAAGAATCTGTCGCTCCATTTGGCTAATATTAACTCATTTGGTTTAGGAGATGACCGTTCAGTTCCAGTTTCTGGGCGAACTTCCACATTACCCATAAGCTAGTAATGTAATAAAATTGTTGGTGTTTCCTAAACTTGTTCTCATAAAGTACTTCCTGTCTTTTGGAGTCACATACACGTATAGAAATACACGCGAGTCCGTTGCAGATTTGCGACGAATCTGAGGAGATATCCGAAGCCATCGAAAGTCATGGCCAAATCCTAGAAATGTAAAGGTTTAACGGTCGGGGATTGGTTTATGCTAAAGTTCAGAAAGAATAAGAATCTTCGTTATGGTTTGGAGAGAGCTCGGATACTTTAGCACGGAGGGGTTGGCTCCATTTCATTGATTAACAAAGAGCATATCATACCTGTTCATATCGTGATACTTTTCATATCTACAAGTCTATGTTTAATCTATTGTCCAAGTGCATATGCACCTTGGTCATACCTTTCTTTTTCACTGCAGCTTCCAGTGCTGTATAATACTCTTTTCTACATATGACGTTTATTGATACATCTCTTGGCTGTGATAATACGCTTTCAATTATAGCATCTATGTCTTTGTTTGGAGTATCGGCTACTACAGCGTGCATGTGCATACAGAGTTCATTATATCTTTTCATAGTCTCCAACAATCTGGCTTTATCATCCTCAGTAGTTTCAAGCCTAATCATCAGAGATTGAAGCATTGAGAATATCACTCAATCGTATTATTTAGCTCTAGTGGTCGACAATTCCATCTCAGGAAAATCAGTAGTAATGATATCTGGTCATCCCTTATTTTGATAGTATCTGTTATCTACTATTTAGTCGTAGGGTAATAGCTGCTATTGTTGGGACAAGTCAAATCCCTTCGTGCTTCCAGCTATCCATCTTTTAATACATGCTGTGTATTAATCCCACTAAAAAGCTCGCACACATCTCACATTCTTGTTAAACCCCGTGCCTAGTACATAACCTTGATGAAATGCTTCGATTACAGAATCGGCCCCTGGTTGTTATCATATATCGAACACTATCCCTCATCTCCCCCACCACCACCTGCACCTCCCTCACTTCCACCACCACCTGCACCTCCCTCACTTCCACCACCACCTGCACCTCCCTCACTTCCACCACCACCTGCACCGCCCTCACTTCCACCACCACCTGCACCTCCCTCACTTCCACCACCACCTGATGATGGCGAGGATTCAGATGAAGGCGGACTCTTTGATGGTGATGATTGTTCAGAGGGATTTGATGACTCTGACGGATTAGGATTTTCAGATTGTGGTGATGACTGTTCAGACGGTAAATCCGGTTCAGATACAGGAGCCTTTGAGTTTAGAACATCGTGTGCGTCTTGCTGTGTTATCTTGGTAAGGCAGTTACTACAAACACTTGGAGTGGTCAGTATTGAACCTGGATAATAGATGCCAAGGCCGGGACCGTATAACGGGAATGGAGTATAATAGTAAGAGTAGACCGGAAAATAACCGCCGAAGTGGGTCGTCTCACTATGCACTTGGCAGATTTTTTTTGTCTTATCACATTGTGCTGCTACTACTTTCGTAGACGTTGACTGATAATATGCGATAACCAATGCTGCGATAACTGCAACTATTATGATTGAGATTACAATGATTGATGCGCGTTCCATGTAACTATATTACCGCAACTAAATGATACCTGCATGCCGATTATACCTTAAGCAGTATATATGATTTTTTTCTATATATCAGCCAAATACCATTACACCTTTCGGTTTGTCAGATATTGTATACTTTCCAACATCAGGCATTTCATATATCAGCAGCATAATAACGATGATTCGTGGATACCTAATTAAGGAACATGGTAGTAGATTAAAAATACGAGACTAGCAGAATTGCTCAAAACTGATGAGTTTGAGACGCTCCAGTTCCTCAAGTACAGACTGTATTTTTTCATCCGAAATATGTTCTTTCATACTGATGGTCCTATCCAACAATGATTTTCTATCTCTAAAGGATTCTTTGAGAGACAAGAGTGTAGATGCTGCTTCTAACCATTCGATGTCTTTGTTCGTTATTAATTCGAAGAACTCATTGCGTATAATCGCGCCATTCGGCTTTGTAAGCAATTCCCGATTTTTTGCTAGGTTATAGTAGTCATGTGCAAGTCCAGAATTGTACGGTCCACGGAGATATCTATTATAGCGATATTTCATATCCAAGTCATAGTATCTTGCCAGAAATACATACTTCTGTAGTTTCAGTCTGTTGTTAAAGTGTTCATCACTATCTCCGTCTATGTAAGTCAAATCTACTAACCCTCTCTCCAACAGGGAACCAATAAACGGTGCTAGTGAGCTGTGCATTTCTCGATACCTATATGATAAGCTCACTCACTTATAGACGAACCTGTTTTAGATGTTTTGTGGCGACTATATAGTGTTTATATTTTCTTTCTAGTCTATCGATAGAAATCTGATGAAATGTCAGTCATTCCTATGTTTATTGATACCGATAATCCATTTTTTATATATTCTTATATATAAAAAAGGCTCCGAAAGTCGTCAGAATCCTACTGATGGGTTGTTGTCGCTTGTTTTACAAATCATAATATTGAAGATGAGTTGTACACTTAACATGCTAGTAGAAAGTGAGATAGATGAAGATTACATTAAAGAGCTAGCACAATTGGCACGAGACGTTATGAAGAGGAATAATAATAAGCCTATTCGTCTACTAAATCCCATTCGTAGAAGCGAAACGATACTGGAGTTAAAAGGAAGAGATAATCTGCAATGGTGGGATAAAGATTTGTGTGAGTATGGATGGCTTACAGGACGTAAAGAATGGTCGGCTGAGACAAATGAAATCTTTGATGACTTGTTCGATAGAGAAGAGGAAAGCCTAGTACGTTAGCAGAAGTGCTATCCACATACGATGATTTATGGAGAGTTGTTCGATGAATGCTGCCCTGTCAAACGTATCTTGGTCTTTTTACTTTCGCGAGCCCTTTCCGAGGCTTTACACATAATGGAGACATCAGGACCGTTTCTTTCTAGTCGATAGATACCCTTTTCGCTCGAATATCAACGTCCGGGTTCAAGTTCACTCGTATGCTTCGATGACCAGTCTGCGTATAATGGCGCCTTGTTAAATTCCGCGATGCGGAGCATGCTACTGTGTATATGTTCAAGTTAGAAACAATTTCGTCTAGATTATACTATACATTGTTTACATAATCTTTAATTATAAATAAATATCATAACTTGTATGAATTCAAAAATAAGCATAGCATTGAGTGCTATAGGCATTACAGTGATCTTAATGGTCGTTATAGCTCCAACACTAGCAAACCAGCAAACATTTGGAGTCATGGTTAAGAAAGTAGCCCCTCCTATGAAAGGAAACGTAAAATTCGTCAAACGGTGTTTCATCCGTTTCGGGAAACGCATGTGTCGATGGGTGCCGGTGCCGGTCAGGCCTGGCGGCGGCCTAACTGGAGGAGCGCGTCCATATTAATGGGCAATACCAGGCTCTACTTTTTTATTTTTATAAAAGCTAAGGTTTGTATCCTTCGTGGTTAATGCGCTTGAATAAATATATTGCATGAATTACTTTAGTGATGAGAGGATGTCAGTCATACTTCTCATATCGATAGGTACTATATATTTCGTATAGCGTATAGTATACAAGTATGACCAGTATATTTATAGATTTATATGGTTATATAGAACCTCTCGTTGAGCTTGAGTATTCTGAGGATATTCTATCCAATAGGAATAGGTATTAACACTATTACTTATTAGCAAACAGAGTAGTGATAACACAATCGCAAAATATTTAGAATCTATTAGAAAAGATGGTGCTTTCATTTTTCATCTATCCATGTCTGACCAGATTTGATTTCATCTGATGTCATATGCTGTATGCTTCGTCAGAATAGTAATATTCTTAATAAACCGTGTGTTAATTTAGAAATCGCCATTCGTAAAGCGAATTGGATAAGACTTTCTTACTGTCTATAATTCTTATCTATTGTTTCATGTTATTGAATAATGAAATCGAAGATTCCCCTGTAAAATTCTCTATTATGTGTATAAATTAGCAACAACTATCAACCCAACGTAGATTTGCCTTATAAAGATCCAGAGGATAGGAAAGCCGCTACAGAACGATATAGAAATTCGCCAGAGGGAAAAGCCGCTACAGAACGATATAGGAAGTCACCGAGGGGGAGAGCTAAGATGAAAGCCGCAAACGAACGATATAGAAATTCAGCCGAAGGGAAGGAGTATCAAAAAGGATATGGAGAACGATATAGAAAGTCAGATGAAGGAAGAGCTAGGATGAAAGCCGCTCGAGAACGATATAGAATGTCACCGAAGGGAAGAGCCACAAACAAGCGATATAGAGATTCGCCAGAGGTAAAAGCCAGAAGGAAAGCCGCTCAAGAACGATATAGGAAAAACCAGAGATAGTCACTGATGTGAGCGACTCAAGTGAGCATATCACGAACTAACTAACTGTTATGATTTCTGTATGCAGCCCTTTAATATGCTCCTTTATTTTCCCTAGTGTAACAATGGTTATCTTTCCGTCCTGGATGTCTTGGTTAAGCAGTAGGTATAATTGCTGACACTTTTCGCATTTGACGGT
>JBAVTY010000181.1:0-2688 GCA_049696495.1 Candidatus Nitrosopolaris sp. | reverse complement strand
CAATAATTTCACGGATAAACGGATTCCAGTCAGGGAAATGAGCAAAATCCGTAAGGACTTGCCAAACTTTTTCAGCTGGTGCGTTTATTTCGATTTCTGTACTTATTTCCTTCAAGGGGTAGAGTACACCTAATTATTTATTATCTAGGCCCGGCAAGGCTTTCATGTAGCGGCAACATAAATAGTGCACAGATTAAGACTATCCCGACTACCATTCCGATGATGACTATATTAGATTTGATCTTTGATTTCCACATATGCTATTTCAAACACATTGGTTAGAGATGATTGACAGATATAATATAAGGTTGTTGGATATAATACTTTACGAATGATAATTATTGGATATAATATGTACATCATTCATATCTATGATTTGAATCCCGCAGCATTAATGTCTCTAGCCTATACAATCTTTGAACACAGAACTCTTTTTTTCTATCCAATTGTCTTGCGCTAATTGTTTTAGAATTAATGCATGTGCTTATTGAGATATGCTAAAGCGCCAGTAGAATTTCCTAATCTATACTCATTATTTTTCTGATATCATGCAATTGGTTTGCTTACAAGAGCGCAGTTCAGTTCTGTGGTCTTATAACCAGCACAGCAGTTTTTTTAAATTACCTTTAAATCTGGGATGTGCGTCACCTATTCTATCTTATCATATAGTTGTAACTAATCGGCTCGGCATAGGTTATCATTCACTTACCTCATCTACAATCAATATGATTGACATAAAAACAGCAGGGGAAATGTAAGAATACAATAAAGCGCAGTACTAAATTATTTTTACATATTCTCAAAAATAGTTTAGAAACACAAAACGTACGTACGTATATATAAAGTTAATTTTGATTATATCCCATTAATCGCGGTCGTAGTAGTGTCAATTGCTTTTATTTTTCTCCTCGCTACGTTGACCAATGCAGCAAACGTCCTGAACTCGTCCTCCATCAATCCTAACGGGTTTCGAATTAATACGACAGCTAAACTTGCAACAGCAAATACGACAGCTAAACTTGCTACAGCAAATGAAAGGAATAAAACAGGTATAGCCGCGCTTCCAGATGCCACGACAACTACATTAACCGCAGATATTTCAAATACATCCACATCTGCGAGAAGCAGTGGCATGAGTAATTTCAACGGGACCGGCTTTGGAAATCCATACCCTACCGAAAAGACTCTCCCAATAACCATTCATGGAGGAAAACTGGTGGGAATCTTAGCAGACGAGAATATCGCCACCATGATTTTGGTGCTTGACCCAAGAAACATGACTATTGAATTGCCACGAATTGTCATAGTTCCATGATATAGGTACGATAACACCGGTAACTTATCCGATACTAGCTCAGAGCCTATTTGGCTATCTTCTGATACACCAAGGAATAATTAGTAGCCTCCAAGTTTGAGGATTCTTTTTAATGTATTTGTACTAAGCGTCATCTAAGATTCCTATGATCGTGCAATAGGCTGGAGATTGTTACAATACTAAGACATTGGCATTCGAGTAAATAATGTATGTGGTCATGCCACAATAACAATAGTTTCGAATTTGTGTCTAACCTTCGATACTCATACAAGGTTAGATTCATACAATGGAGAAGTAGTTTATTAGCCTTGGTTTTGAGCAAAACAAAGTAAGACTGGATACATAACAAAACAGGAACTAGAGTATGATTATTTTTGTTTCTTCTTGTTCTGGTGGTGATGATGCTGGTGATGACTTAAATAACTTCGATCAACACATCGACGTCTTACTACAGGTTTAATTCTTTGGATAATTTATGGATTACTACTATGCACACGGACCTGGAGCTAAGATGAAAAACCTGCAGTTGAAAGTCCTGTGTTGTTGTGGAACCATCTCCTGTACAACTGCCGGACTAACATTAAAGGTTGCTTTTGTTGGTATTAATAAACTCTTATAGCCAGTTGCAGATGCGAGCGCACTCACGGTGAATACACCCGGTTTAGAATCTTTGCTTATCTGCCATGTATGTGCAAAAATTCCTGAGTTATTCGTAGTTCCATTGAACTTAGTTGTGGTGGTATTCGTGGAATCAGTAACAGTTGCACGCACGTTTGCTCCTGCGTTAGAGACTGCCGCATCAATGACCATTATCTTGAGCGTCTCCATATCGCCTGCAATAATCGGATTCTTTTCAAGATCAATCGAGATTAATGGCTTATTATTATTATTAAGCTTTGAATTATTATTAAGCGATGAGAGATGTCGTGAACTGGCAGAAATAATTGCAGGATTGCTATTAGCTACTCCAATTACATTTACGCTGTTATGTGATACGAGACTGGGATTATTACCACATGAAAACAGCAGTTATCTTATTTTGTCCCTGTTTAATTGCAGCATAAGCAGGAGTTAACCTATAATTCCATGTTGAGTAGTCATTTGCTCCCCCAATTCCTGTTGCGACAGCTTTTTGATACGGTTTTATACAATTTAGAATAACTGAAACTTGACAATTAACAGATGTTGAATTAGCAATAGATGTTCCAGTTATTATGAGGCTGCTGTGTACTGGAACATGTTGGCCTTTGATAGGTGATGTAATCTTTATCATATATAATGGTAGTGTATTTGAAGCATTCCTATTATTGCCTATGTTTATATTGGTTTCAATAGCCGTAGAGTGTGGGTGTTCAATAGATGGCGGAACGGAA
>JBAVTY010000180.1:0-3789 GCA_049696495.1 Candidatus Nitrosopolaris sp. | reverse complement strand
TTACTGCATCTCCGACACCTATATTGGACGAATTTCCTAACACTAATGGTTTAAGAGAAACTAATAGTTGTTGTTGTTTTTGAGGTCTGCTGCGATGGTGGCCACAATAGCGGTAATGACTATGCAGTAATCTTTACCATATGCAGCTTGATCTGAAAAGAAGAAAAAAAACTCTGGAGATTTGCAATATATGCAGAAATCCGTATCAACAGGTTCGATACGTGCAACTTCGACTTCCGTACGTAGTGCAAAGGAAATTTCAACAGCAAAAATGTGTTTGCATTTCAGACCGCGAAACTTGTCATTTAAGCGATGTCATTTCTTCTCTTTTGTGTGGCAGAGATGACTCGTGCATGCTCAACATTCCTCGATTTAAGATGCAGCGAATAGAGAGGACAATGGGATGGCAAAAGTTGTGCGTACAAGATTAGCAGCATTTTGTGGGACATTGTGGCACACAGTAGCATAAGTATGTTCCATAATACCTTTATACTACTTTAGCGTATTGATTTGTTTGTAGTCTAAACGCCGTTGTGAGTCCGGGTCTTACCATACATGGTTTTACCTCATAATGATGATCGCTAAATGAACACAATATTAGATTTAGTAAGCAAAGAAGCCCGCCACACTGGTCAAGTTATAGTTGACATACGGTTGGGTAATGTCAATATTACTAAATAAGTCATACCATACTACTGATTTTAAATAATAATAGAGGCAGTCTGTATTATATGACTCAAACTGAATTAATTCCAAAACGACTTGACGGAAAAATCGCTGTGATCACCGGCGGAAACAGCGGTATGGGCCTTGCAACTGCACAACGGTTCGTCCAAGAAGGTGCCTACGTTTTTATCACCGGTCGCCGCCAGGATGAGCTCGATAAAGCAGTCAAGCAGATTGGCAGGAATGTCATGGGTGTTCAGGGTGACGTCTCAAATCTAGCAGATCTTGATCGGCTATATGAGACGGTGAAGCAGCAGAAGGGCCGGATCGATGTCCTCTTCGCTAATGCCGGTCTGGGGCAATTCGCATCGTTAGGAACAATTACTGAATCTCATTTTGACAAAATATTCAATATCAATGTTAAAGGTCTGCTGTTCACCGTTCAAAAGTCGCTTCCGCTGTTTCAGGACGGCGGTTCGATCATTCTAAATGCCGCGGTTGGAGGATCCAAAGGGTTCGAGGGCTTTAGTGTTGCCAGCGCAACCAAGGCCGCTATACGATCATTCGCTCGTTCCTGGACCGTTGATCTGAAAAACCGTAAGATCCGTGTCAACGCTGTCAGTCCTGGTGCGATATCCACACCGATGGCCATCAGCATGGGTATGGGACTGAGTGCTGAACAGTTCGAACAGTTGAAGACGAGTTTCGTGAACGCCGTACCGCTGGGAAGAATGGGAAATCCTGATGAAATCGCAAAAGCAGTCGCCTTCCTTGCATCCGATGACAGCAGTTATATCACTGGTATTGAATTGTTCGTCGACGGGGGGCTAGCACAAATTTGAAGGAATAACCGGTTAAATTATTCCTTCAGGCGATAGCATGGTCTCCGTACTTGATCATCGTACTAGTTATCTGCTCAACTTCTTCAGGACCATCATTCTTTCGTACCAACTTTCCAATTGAAATAACATCGCGAATATCACCTCTCTGGTCCCATACTGCTTTTCCTATAACACTAGCAATCTTTAACTTGGGCAATACTTTGACGGATACTTCTAGAAATTGTTCTTCTGTATATCGAGGTAGATGTAAGCGTCTAAACCGGGATTGCAACGGTCTTGATAGCCTTGTGATTTCATTGCACGCAGCAAATACTTTTGCTCCCTTGATTTTAAAATCATATCGTTTACGCATCTGGTCTACCTTAATGTGTCCGCTTTCCATGAAATTGAGCAACTTGTCCTGAAACTGTCTAGGCATCTTATCTAATTCATCAATGCAAATAATTTTAGGCCTCTTCTCTTCTAAGACATCTAATATTCGGTTTGTCGTATTGCTACCATCAAAGTATACTCCTTTCTTGTATTCAATTATTCCTAACAGAAAAAGTGTCTTTGCACTAGCTGGAGGTCCAATGAATAGCAAGTTATAATTGTCTTCAGCATCTAGTGCGCGTTTTACTATGTCCTTTATATCATCATACCCTTGTATGTTTTCAAATCCAATTTCCCTACGAAATAAATCAAGTAGCATGTTTCATATCATCTCATGCTGTTTTTCTTTTTCTGTCATTTCTCAGATTTCTATATGCCATTCTTTAGTCAGTCATGGTAGTATAATTCCCAGCGATCAATTACCTAGTCCTTACAAAGCCCGCCAAAAGCCCCAACCCCAAGCCTCCACTAACAGGAATTCCAATCGTGTGAAATAGGCCATGTAAATTAGTTATGTCAGCGTTAGTGGCCCAATGTTGGATCTGTACGGAAGTGTCATTTCCAAGCTTATCCCAATTAACCGTACTTACATAACCATGCCTTTGCAACAGTTGAACACCTAAAAAGAACATTCCAGCTAGGAAACCTACGATAATCAACATCCACTTCAAGATCTTTTTCAGAGCAAAACCCATTGCATATCCGAGAAGTCCACTTCCTGCAAAGGGAATTATATTAGACAATAAAGGTTCACTACTCATCTGCTTTTGGCTCCGTTATATGCATCTGTATATCCCTTGATGCATTGGACTATATGTGATGGTGCCGTTGAATCGCAACTATCATCTACTTGATAAAACGCAATCAGTACTGCTTGTTTTCCATCATAATGCCCGAAGTAATATGGTGTCTTTTCTAACGTTAGACATTTCCCATTGTCTACAAATCCTGTACAAGTCGTTGAAAGTGCGTGTGCATTCTGGATAACAAAAACTATAGCCAGAAATGCTGTTAGCCCTATTGTTGCTATCTTTTCTGCTGTTTTTTTACTCATTATAATCACCAAAAGAACAGATTGCTGCGCACTTGAAGCACCAGATTATTTCTTCGTTACCGACACCTCTTGTATTATCAGCAACCATTGCATTATACATACGAGTACTATATATCGTACCCTCCAAGCTATAAACCTATCGGTTTCCTACGGTGTCTAATGCCCTTGTGTATTTCATGAACATTGTTATTGTCCTTCCTGTTCTTGTTGTTGGTTACATTGGAACACCCTTGTTTTTGACCTAAACGCCGTGATTAGCAGTGGTGAGATGTATTTTCAATGCAAAATATTAAAAAATGGATGTTATCTATCAGCGTATGAATTAAGCCTTTGAGCACTTTGTCGATGGATGCCAATATTGGCAGAAATAGTTAGAATCAATAATTTTACAAAGCGACAAAGAATGAACTCTGATGCAAACGTATAAAGCATGATCTTAACGACAGAAGTGAAGAATTGGCACCGATTGATGATATTGTATCAAGCAAGCAAGTTGGGCTAATGTATGAACGTAGAAAAGACGTAGAGACTGAGAAAAATATTTACGACGGATAGCATGAAGAAGATGTAATTAAACCCTTTTTAGACAAATATTCCTTCGCGTGTTCTAGCGCATTTGTTTCACTATCAGATAATGAATGACCATTCATTGTTTTGAATTGTAATGCGTTAAGCACGGCGTTTCCTCCGTAGTGATTGTTCAAGTATATGCGAAGAATCTTTATCTGTTTTTTTATTTGATCCACTTTCTCTGCCCAGGGATGTAATTCTTGCTCTGGATACAAATAATTATACCAATAATGACCTTTGGTATTCCGGCCATGAAATCTTACAAGGGAATGAATTAGTATCTAA
>JBAVTY010000179.1:0-1584 GCA_049696495.1 Candidatus Nitrosopolaris sp. | reverse complement strand
GCTGTGGATAGTCGTGATAACTCCTTGTAACGCGATATAGTGAACTGGTCTCTTTATTGATTCGATTTTTGGTGTCCAAACAAATTCTCTATAATCTTCTATATTCTTGGGTTCAATCTTGGTATGCTCGGTTACAACCAACAATATTGATTTATCCTCAAACTCGTGGACATAGGCAGAGTTAAACTTGTAGACAGAATTTCTGATGAGGGGGTATGAAATCCGGTGGCTCACAAATGGTGCTTTAAAGGTGGAATCCTCCAAGACTCCTGTGAATACCAATTTAGTACCAAGAGCATCGGTTCTTTCGGAGGTCTTCACGTATGCGATTCTGGCAGTAGTAGAAACATATTGTTCTGGAATTAATTCTGACAGCGTTAGTTGTGGTCTTGGCTGCTGCCACGAAGGCTGAGCCGGCAGCATTCGTGGGTCTGGATATTCTCTTTTAAGTAATATCCCAGTACCAGTGCTTTTATCACCGTTAGTTGGAATCAATCAGCCCTCACCATTCCGGGGCTGCATTCTTGCATTCCTCAACATCCTGTACGCCTGCTTCCGTTATTGAGAACCTTGTCTGGTCATACATGTGATACGGAGAATCTACCATTATCGCTATTCTGTCTCGTCCTGCTTTTCTAAGAAAAATTCTGTATGTAGAAGTATGACCCATGATGTTGCCACCTGTAGCTCGTAAACCATCCCCACCTGCAAAGAAAGTATCTGGCTGACTTTGTACTTGATTTGTAATCACAACTGCGATATTATATACTTCTGCTAATCTGGTTAGCTTATGTAACATGATATTGAGTCGCTGCTGCCTGTCTGCTAACGTTTCTCTACCGGCGAATTCGGCTCTATGAAGTGCAATAATACTATCGACTATCACTAGCCTGGCATTGTAGTCTTGTATGGATTTCCCAAGATTCTGTATTATTAACTCGAGGTGATTGCTGTTATAGATTTTACACACATATATTTTTCGTAATATGTCCTGAGGTTCATTTACCCCTCTAGTCTCAGCTATTTGATAGATTCTTTCGGCTCTGAACGTGTTCTCAGTGTCTATGAATATCACATTCCCTCCAAGACCACTTTTATCTACGGGCATGTTAGCCGTCACACATAGAGTGTAACATAACTGACTCTTCCCACTTCCAAACTCCCCGCCAAACTCTGTCATTGCTTGACTTTCGATTCCTCGTTTCAAGAATGAGTCAAGCTTTGAAGAACCTGTTGTACACCTTAGTAGGTTCTTTCTTCTTTCCAAAAGCGCCTCGGCTGTTGAAAACTCTTTAGCAAGCAATCCAGAATCAATTAACGCCCTTTTAGCCTTCATTACTAGCTCGAGCGCAGTCTGTCCGTCAGCGTCTGCTAACACGCCGCCAATATCGATGAGCTGATGTGGTATAGAGATGGTCAAATCTATTCCCCCGCTCTTCAGCTTATTTAACAAATATGGTTTTATTTCTAAATCCTCCAATCGCATATTGATGGCATTTTGAGACATGCGCTTGCTGCTACTTACTTGCGGCCCTGCTATTAACAAGGGGAGCTACGTTAGGACAGGGAGGGAGTGGTTCGGTA
>JBAVTY010000178.1:0-3937 GCA_049696495.1 Candidatus Nitrosopolaris sp. | reverse complement strand
TGATATTACTCCCTTTGCCATGAACGTATTCATGGAACATATTCCTGTTTGTTCTACGAATTTCAAGCATGAGCTGGCATTTCCTCTTATAACGCCATTACCTACTAATATTAAAGGCCGCTGTGCTAGCAAATATACAGGATACTAAGTTGACTCACTGAGATTTGTTTATTTTTTGTTCGATTCTTTACCATTATATAAAATCAAATTGTTATGAGTATAATAAAATCAAATTGTTATAAGTCAATTGTTCCCTGTTTGCTGGTATGAGATACTTCGGCACTCTATTCACTTCGTCCCAGTCAACATAAAAGCAAGCAGTTTTCAGATTAAAGTCCACATCTCTGCTAGGAATATTCGTGCTGCTCTCAAATATGCCAGATTGATAGGGTGCGACACTTACTGGCACATCTCCAAACGGCCCCTTAATTGTGAATGTTTGTACTTTAGGAGAGGCATTATGTACGATTTCTATTACACCTGAAAGTTTTAAGCATACCGGAGGCAAATTTCCCTTCCGAGAGTTTCTCCACATGGGAAGTCTTTCCTGAGTCAGGGACTGGCCGCCAGCCAAATATCCAGCCAGGTACACAATATACATTTTCGGGACCTGTAAAACAGCTTTTCACTAAGTGCGCTTTCCCATATTCTTCAATCGCATACATGTACAATCCAAGAGCATATTGTAGGGTGTTATTATTAGGAAGCAAAAGCTCTGCCGCTTCTAGCAGACCACTTGAGTTTTCAATGCATTTCTTGCAGATTTCTCTGAGCTCTTTTTCTGTGACATTCTCTATTTTTTCCAAAGGGGTTGGGGTTTCATAGCATGTTTACCTATTTACACTTGCAAGTTTCAATGGTCAGCCGTTAACAATTGTTCTTCAACTTAGAATCTCCGAGATTGTCGAATCTGCGACTGGTGATGATTCAATATCAGTCGTGACTACCGCATAAGATTATGACAAGTTCATTAGAGGGGTACTAGAGTCTATCTAAAGTTCTCCTTTTGATTCATTTCCGCATTGGATATTGTTGTCGGTTATGCCAACGTATAAGTTAACATATAAATGACTCTTCGTCAATGCACCAGGCGTTTATGGCAAGCAAAACAACGCAGTTATCTCTCTTAATAATTTTTATAGTAGTATTTTTTATTCAAACCGCGGCTAGTAGCGGAAGCATATACGCTATAGAACAGCAACAAAATTCAAGTATTGTTAATACTAATAACACAAACTCCCTTCTCTTAAATGAAGAGAATACACTGAATAGACTCTTTAAACAAACCGAAGATTCTGTAGTGACGATAATAAGAAATCTTCCTTCATCCACTACGGTTACTACTCCGGACACTCAAAATACTACCGTCTTAGAATCAGGGTTCCTTTATGATAATCAGGGACACATAATAACAACTAATCATGCGGTTGGAGATGCCAAGATAGTCAGTGTCCTTTTTGAAAATGGTAATAGACGTACTGCAAAAGTTATAGGCAGTGACCCACTAGATGACATAGCTGTCCTTAAAATCGTTGAAAACCTTTCTCAACGGGCGCAACAACCAAAAACATCTCTACTACCAACCCCGCTAACAATTGGAAATTCATCTAATTTTAGCATAGGACAGCCGGTGATTGCTATTGGTAACCCATATGGTCTAGAAGGAACAATGACAACCGGAATAGTAAGCCAGACCGGACGTTTGGTACCATTAACTACCTCAGTTGAAAAATTCTTAGGTCTGCATTTTCCGTGGGTTGCATATTCCATACCTAACGTTATTCAGACAGATGCTCCAATTAATCAAGGTAATTCTGGGGGACCACTACTGAATTTGCAAGGACAAGTTATTGGAATGAATACTGCCACCATAAGCCATTCGAATGGGATAGGATTTGCAATTTCTTCAAATGCAATATCACGGATATTTCCCATATTGGTCGCGAAAGGAAATTACACTCATCCATATCTTGGCCTTGCCTTAGAAACGTCTCCTTCAGCTATAGCCGAAGATTACGAGAGTGTACCAGCAAATCTTAAAGGTGTATTTGTAAATGTGATTGAAAAAGGAGGGCCCGCAGATAAAGCAGGCATACGGGGCTCGAACCTAGACCAATACTACAAAAGACATAGCGGAGACATGATTGTAGCGATTGATGGTCATAATGTCACAAAGGCTGAAGATTTCATGTCATATATAGACGAACACAAGACCCCTAACGATAGTGTGAATTTGACAGTATATAGAGATGGCAAGATGCTGAATTTAACAGCAAATCTTAAACCGTGGCCTTCCCTAGCTCCATATACCCGTCAAGCAACATCATCGTCCAACCCCGAGTGATACAAATATAATCCCTTGACTGTACTCCATCCGCAACTACTATATTTTCGTTGTTTGTTATCAAAAGAAATTACAGCCTGTTTTAGAACCTGAAACTTAAAAGACTAGAGGGAGAAATTGGATGTGAATTGAATGTGAATTAGGCCTGGCCGATAGTAGAGGAAAGAATGAAGATAGGGGAGTTAGGGAATTGAAGCTCCTACAGCTCTTCAAACATAGGCGGTAAGGTACCTCATGCAAGTTTGTCCGGTGTTGGGCTATTCTACCTTTACT
Source organism: Candidatus Nitrosopolaris sp. (assembly GCA_049696495.1). Lineage (GTDB taxonomy): Archaea > Thermoproteota > Nitrososphaeria > Nitrososphaerales > Nitrososphaeraceae > Nitrosopolaris. The sequence goes on along the minus strand of JBAVTY010000178.1, from coordinate 1,320 downwards.
GTTTCTCTTTGTTCTGGGTTTCCTGCTTTAAGCCACGGGTACCAGATTGCTTTCAGCCAATGCTCGTTGGTTCTGATGGCATTTTCATAAAAATTTCTGCTCACCTCAATCCAATCTATTAGATAATTCTCCCATACGCGTATGGGATTTAGAAATGGATTAGGAACATTACCTTCTCGTTCTCCTTCTTTCATGGCGTTTGTAGGTCAGAATAACCTTTTAAGGTTGATGAGTTTGCTATCTTGAATTTGTGTCAAATGATGTTCAAACCTGAACTACTTATCAGAAAATCAAAGAAAGTTACCGTGCCTAGTTGATTCTGGATTGCTCTACAACGGGTGAGACTAGTATAGGTAGAGCACATTTTGAACCAGGATGGAGTTGGGAAAAATGCGTGAAACCCATCGCTAAAACTGAAAGCTGTCAAGCTCCGCATACACAATACATTATTCTGGAAGGATGAGACTGAGGATGAGGCTGAAGAGGAATTTGGTCCTGGAGATGTAGGTTGTCTTCCACCAGGACATAATGCATGGATAATTGGGAATGAGCCTTGCGTCGCGATAGACTTCACAGGAATGAAAGAATATACCAAGAAGTAATAGATTGAGTAAAAATAACTAATCTCAACGTTTAGCCGTTGCAGTGCTCGCTAGACTGAACTCAGATAAGACGTCTCCGCCTTTTGTTGATATGCTCACTTGAGTCTGTCACGTTTGTGGTACAACTGGTACCGCTTAATTCGGTCGTCTGGTCTATTACCTTTCCTTTTATTGACACCATATTGAATGGATTGTTTTGTTCAACAATAGATAGTGCTACCCTTTTATCATTCATTATGTGTTTATTTTTCGTCGTCGACCATCTCTGTCCATACTGGAGTTACATGTGGGGAACCGTCATTAGACAATGTTGCCACAAAAGCTAAATTTCTATCGTGAAAAAGACGCTGCAATTCTTCTCTACTTAATATTGTTGCACCTGCAGGTACAGATACATCTTCTTCAGTCTCATTGTATGTAGGAGGAGGAACGTCAACTATTTCTACTGAAGTTGGCATTTTTTTCTTGTTATCATCTCTTTGCATGCCAATGAGAAAACAATACATGTATTAATCATTATCATTTTTCCACTAATTCGACTCCGAATAGGTCCCAATTAGACGAGGGATATTAGTTTTGACACCAACATTGATAGACTTACTCCGATCGGTTCTTGCTTTAAAATATTTTCTAGACCGGCGGACTGAAAAGTGTCATCAAAAAGTATATTCATGTCACAACTTTATTCAATTAAATTGCAAGAATTCGATCTAATCGT
>JBAVTY010000177.1:0-4443 GCA_049696495.1 Candidatus Nitrosopolaris sp. | reverse complement strand
GAAATATTGCGCACCGGTGACTTCCAGCACTTTCACTTCCAATAAGATAGGATAACAGAACAGATGTTTAAACCCCAAGATGTCAAATATCAAAATATAAGGTGTTCATACTCTTGTTAAGAAATTGGCTACTAAAAAATTAAGCAAATTGAGCAAACCACAGCAATATTATTATAATTTTCTAGCCAAGGAATGTTTCGCAGGGTTTAGTAACGCCGAAGACAATTTCAATATTTATCGTTATGCATCATGTAATTCATGGCTTTTTCATTCCTCAGAATTTTTCTGGAAAGCTCTAACAGTATTATCAGGCAATTACTTTAACCCTACTCATGAAGCATCCCAGGCTGATATGAAAAAGATATCTAGCGAGGTACTTTCTGATGATGATAAGATCAAAGTATATAATATTTTAAGCAAGTTTCCAAATATCAGAAGAGATCTCGCAAGATATGGTTATTATGAAAAAGAAGGTGTAACTAAATCACCATCTGAGGCATTCAACAAGGATGATACCAAAACCAGCTTAGATGAAGTCGGCTTTTTAATAAATAAGCTTAGAGAGATTCACTATTATCAGGTCTTTGAACCACCGATCAAAATAGGGATACTGTCAGGATATCTTAGTGCAAGGAATGAAAAACCATGTTCATATTATCCGCATTCAGGATATAGAAAAGCAGTACAGTGGATGCTTGACCTTAAAAATATCAAACACGATGATGGGTCAAATCTATTTGATGCATCAATGACACCTATTTCGCATATAGGCAATAGTGCTTTTTCAGTTATACTAAATCCATTTGGTGAAGCATATCCTGAATCAGGTAATTCAGAAGGCGTGGGATTTAAAACAATAGCGTCTTACATTAGAGATGGTGGGATATTTGTCAATTCAGGAGGACAATCCTTTGCCTATAGTTGGAATGTAAATACTGGAAATTCTCAACTCTTGGTTAGCTTTATTCCAGCGGTAAGCGATGCACAAACTAACTATATCGATGGAATTCCTGTACTGGAAATAAAAGAAAGTCTTAGTGTTCCCACCGAAGCTTTACTTTTGAAAAGGTGTTTTGGCTTAGAAACTGAGTGGGATAATCCCGCGAACAATATAGTAGGCCCTAAAGAAACAGAAATCAAATTTGATAAGATATTAGGTCAAGATGAACCCAGAACTAAAGTGAAGGTTTACAGACCTGTAAGGAAATTGTCTGAAGATGTTATACCTTTAGTCCATTGTTCTGATTCATTGTGGAATAATAATAACAGTATTCATCTTTGTAGGTAGTTATCGCACCAATTGAGGTTCCAGCAACGATATGAAATATTGGTTCTTTCTCTCGACCGACATTTCTAAAAGCAGCTGGTATCAAATCTGTTCGCAGCAGATCTGCTAAGATCCTAGCATCTACCTTGTCAGTCTTAAGCTTTGCATAAGCAATGGCTTTAACCATGAGTGGATGTGCTACCTTGACATTGTACCCTTCGCTTTTTAGAAGATCGTATAGATATTGGTGGGTTGTATCCTGATTCCATTACTACGTTAGCATTTGTACCTTTTAGAAATTTCAGTACACTGTCAGCTTGTTTCTTTATTTTTAATTCGTTAACTATCTTGCCATCTTGTCTTTTCAATACTGCTCGAACTGTTTTTTGACCTAGATCAAATGCAGCATACGTACCTGTAATGGTAGTGGCTTTTCTTAGCCTTATCTTTGTTGAACATGTCACCTACAAAGTCTACTAGAAACGTCACCATTCAGTCTCTCCATTTTGTTATTGTTGTGGTCGCCTTGTAAACGGATATGGGATATAAATCTGGTTCTTGGGTTGTTGATTATGAAGAATTCTTTTTTAAAAGCATCATGAAAATTCGCCGCTCCATCTGTTATTATAGTATTTGATCTTTTTCCCGTAATTAGCTTTGCGTCTTTAAACAACGGCTCGAGGTATTGTTTGGCTAGTACATCACTTTTGGATGCCTCTTGTTCTAAAAACTTGAATTTGATATATTGGCTTGGCCTAAGTTTTACTTCCTTTGCTATCTTTCTAAGTCCAAAATCCTCAAAATTCTTGCCTACATATCTTTTGTTTAATTTCTTATCTTGTTTCCAATAAGCATAAAGTTACGGACCATGTGATTTTTCACAATCAGGATTGCCACACCGGATGTACTCTTCCCTTATTGTTGCATTCGGAGGAATTTCCGGATTGTTATCATTCATTTCTAGTATCAGTTAGCGGAAGCTAGCTATATTTTTTGCTGATACTGCTTGTATACTTGGAGTAAGTTGTATGACATTCGATTTCGACAGATGATTTAGTTATGTAATAGGCTCCCAACTCGGCATCATCACACGCCTAATCCAATTCTGACCTAATTCGTTTAAGCAAATAATCTATAGTGACTGGCTTTCTGATAAAGCATCCTAAGCTTAGTGCTGGATTTATCTCTCTTAGTGCCTCACGGTTTATTTCTACACAAGAGATGAAACAAACTTTAACATTAATATCGATAGCCAATATCTTTTCACATAATTCAAATCCGTTCATATGTGGCATATTAATGTCAACCAAAAGAAGATCATAGAAATTTGGTTTGAATTCTGATAATGCTACTACAGGATTATTAGATGTATATACTTCAATTCTTTTGTTAGCATCCGTATTGCTATATTCTATCCCTGCTTTGAAAGTTATAGTGACATCGGCCTCGTCATCTATAATCAATATTCTTTTCCAAAATGGTTGTTCGTCTTTTATGACAGCACGATGACGTAAGGGATCTTCTGCAAGCCTATAAGCAATCATTTGATTAAGACCATAATGTCACTTGCTTCGAATGCCATATAGTGGTATCCGGGTATATTTATATAAAGTTAGTTATAGAAAACCTTAAGATATAATTACAATAATGCAATATCATTTAAAGGATGTTAAATTAATACAGTCTATCACGAATGGGATATTATATATGCAATGCCATATAGCGCTTTGAGACGATTGAAGGATATAACGCTGTCGGATATACTATTTTACAATTGACAGATCATAATAGAATTTGACATTGACATCCTGAAGCAGCAACAAAATTAGTGAATGAACACTTAACGGTGCCTATAGATATTCAGGCGACTTCGGACTTAAATGTGCACTCAATGGTTAATCTTATGTACAATACGCTTTTGAAGAGCTTGGATAGGTGACTGCTCGTTTATAGCTGATAATTTACTTTTTTCTATTTCTTTCCTTGCTCTCAATTCAGTTTTAAGCTTCAAGTTTCGTGGTCTAGTCCTTAATCTATAACCACAGCATGGACACCATAATCCATCCCAATTCAAAGTTTCGCATATCTGACAGCGTTTCTGTCCTGTAGAATAACGACCAATCCCAACTGGCTTCGGTGCCTTATGACGTACGCATATTCCTTTACAGACCATTTTATTATTTCATTCTTTCCTTTTGTATTTCTACCCCATAGTCATCCCCTGACAAAACCAAATAGCAAATATAGAATACAAAAAAATGTCTCTATGCTCACTACACTACATCGCGAGCTTAGTTAGATATACAACTAAATATATGCAATTTGACCTTATTAGGTTATCTAGTCATAAGGTGTACTGCCTCGATGTCTCCGGTCCTATTATAACAAAAGTCATTATGAATAACACAATGAAGTGCATCCTAATAGTGCCCCACCATCCAATTGTCCGTGCCCGCGGTACCATTGATGATAAAAGAAAGCGGGGATTACGAAAGACTTGCGGTCATTTATACATTCTATTAACAAGTCATTGCATGAACATCGGTTGCATTACGAGAGCCTTATTGAGAGTAGTGCAATCTCTAAATGACAGAACTGAAGCTTTCGATGATCAACTTCCAAACATGAAAGAAGAATGCTAGAACATGTCTATAAATGGACGTATTTGTTTTCATGTATCATGCGGTTTCTTCTTAGTCCATGCTAAGTTTCAGCACTATTGTGTCATCTGTTACGTTGACTTCTCCATCCTTAGCTTTGAAAGTTTTAAATGCTCCTTTCAACCACCATTCAAAAAAATAAGACCACTTTTTTCCCATCTCATGTAGAATTACGTAAGTGTGAATGCGATCTTTTAGATCATGCCTGTAATGGATACCTGACGATGACATCCAACTTTCTAAAGATCTTAAAAATGAGGTTATATTGTATTCTCCAGTTATCATCTGAACTTGACCAACGAACTCATCCTTCAAATGCTCATCTACAATTTGGTTTATCTGTTCTTGTGTCAGTTTATCCATTATTCGAACAAGATTTTTTTTCGACATATACATCATTCCAGCTTCTGCTGCAGGAGAATGCCAGTATACATATTCTTTGAATATCTGGTTTCCTAGTATGTTAACACTTTCCATTTTCCTTTCTGCTTCTGCACGCAATTTATCTAAAACGTT
>JBAVTY010000176.1:0-6526 GCA_049696495.1 Candidatus Nitrosopolaris sp. | reverse complement strand
AAATAACCCAGCAGTGGTAAACACAGTTGCCAAGTATTATAATATAGGAAGATCTGGAACGACACCGCTTATGTTCCTAAATTGTAATGGCTTTAAGAAGCATCCGCAAACTGATTGTAGAACCTATGGACCTAATGGAGAACTGAATTACGCAAATAGGTATACAGCTAGAAGTTTATCTCTTGATATAGTAGAAATAAAAGATTCTTTCAATAATACTAAAATATTTTCCGACTTTGTCGCAGAAAAAACCAAGAAAGGAGTGAAAAAACATGATAGTACCGCAGAAAGATACCCCCTAGGTGTGTGTGTGCTGCTATTCCCTTCGTTTTATGAGTGATTCGTAAATAAGTACGGTCTCCATCCATCATCGTTCATGCTGGCCATGGTTACATCAGCTCCGCCGCGGGCCGCCATTCCTGTTGTTACCATTTCAGGATCGGATTGACAAACGCATAGGACGCGGCAGCAGTCATGTTCATTGTCTTTGTCATGTTACCCCGCCAGCAGTCATGTTCATTGTCTTTGTCATGTTCGCACTCTGTGCATTTGCGATGTTCACACTGTAAAGTGGCTCTGTCAGAACTGCGGCTACCAACATTGCTCCTGTTATCAGGAATAATGTTTGTTACGCATTATAATGCCTACTAAATTTAGGATATATAACTTTTTTAGTACACTCGTCGAATGTACTAAAAGCGCTAGGATAATGAGGTAATTAGGTATGCCTAGATGGACTGGCGGCAATTAGGTATACCTTGGCCGTTGGCCGGACCTGTGACCCCTCCTTTCAGCATTTTAGTTTGAGGATTACCATTACCGCCAACGTTGCTAGCGAATTCATTTTGGGATGAAACAATAATTCCCGATGCCGCTATGTTATGTCCTATATTATGGCTAGGTCGGTCCCGTTAAGAAAATATACTCCCATATACCTAAATTTATATATATACGACTATCTTACACAGCGAACGATCATTGACCGTGGCAATATCTAGTGTGACTACCCACTCTTTCCAATGTGCTGCTTTCCCCCCAAATACAAATGTTAACTGCAGTGGTGAATATACTCATCGTATATACATCGGTTACCCGATTATTATCGTTGGTAAATCTAAATGACAATTAATACCGATTCCTTAACTATACCTTTTTCGTATAGCTAACAACTGTTAAGATAATCTCTTGAAGATCTCTCAAGTGCTTTATCTTATTGATCACGGGTTACAGGATTCGAATAAATATGATTCTCGTCTGTAATGCACAGTTCTAGGTTCTCAATGTATGGTTTATTAATAGACTTCTTGTCGAGATTTTCAACTCTTTAAGATCGAGAAATCCTGACCATTAACTACAATAACTACCTTACAAATAATCTTTTTATCTCATTTCTCTAGTCCTGTCGAAGGATTAAGAAATAGCTTATTTGCAGAATGACTGGTTGTAAAATTGAACATGTTTAGAAGTGTACCAGCTTTGGAATCAAATGATTGATCACCGATACGTCCTAATTGCCAATTGTCTTCTATAAATCGGAGTATGGACGTCTGGTCTGTTATAGAATGGTCAACATAATTTACTTTTGCGTACGGAGATATCAACAACAGTGGTAGACGCGCGCCATATCCGCATCGGTCTTGGTAAGCACTCACAGGTGCATGACCACAAAGACGATCATGTCCAAGTAGTGCGTCATTTACAGGATCATTTGATTGGCTTATTATTGGAGGCATGGCATGGTCATACCACCCACCAGAGTCGTCGTATGCAATGATAATAGCAGTACTATTCCATTCTGGTAATTGCTGTAAGCGATTTATAGTATTTACTATGTAGTTCTGTTCATCAATTGGGTCTGAATGGCCTGGATGTCCGTCTTGGTATGCTGGTGCTTTTAAGTAACTAACTGCGGGCATGTTACCTGCTTGAGCAGCTGCCCAGAAGTCGCTCAAGTCATATTGGTGATTAGCTTGGTCTGTATGACCAATCATTGCAACTGAAGTCGGTGGAAGATGATGCTGATTTGCAGTAGATTGATAATATTGAAATGGTTCATGATGAACTACATAGTCGGTAACGTTCTTGCCTGCAATATTCACGTGTTTAGTACCGCAAATGGCCTTGTTATCATTCGAAATACCAGACGGCGTCCGTGTTTCAAGCATGGTTTTTCCCTGTCTGAAACCCCCTTCAAACCATCCCCAGGTTATACCTTTTTCATTCATCAAGTTTCCTATGTTCTTTCCTGTCATGGATATGGTTTTGTATTGTGCCGCAGAACAATCGTCGTAAATCGAATCTATATCTCCTATTGAAGTACCGTTGGCCACCTGATGATATGTTAAGTGATGATTATCATAGGTTATGTTAAGTGATATATTACGTGGTGTAGCTCCATGAGTCTGGCCAGTGACAAGGTTGATCGCACCTGGAAGAGAGGGATCAATGCTAGAACTATGAAAATTATCACTCATTGCATAATGTTGGGCATAGTTCCATAACGCTGTCACGGTATTACCATCAAAATATCCCATTACTAATTTAGGGTCACAATGTTGGATTGATAATGCAGAGTTCTGAACGAATTTATCCATAAGACCACCATCAATCTCTTTCTGGAGTGCTGTGTACCCGTGATTAGGATCACACGAGGCTACTGTTACAACCTGAGATTTGTCTAGACGCCATGGGTTTGCCAAATTTGTGTTATTGGTCAAGAGACCAATTGTAAGACCATTTATTGAAGGTGTATTAGATAAAGGTGAAAATTTAGATTCGCCTGGTAGATTCATAGCATTAGGATAAGTAGCGAAGTAATGGTCGAAGGAAACATTTTCTTGAAAAAGGACCACTAGATGCTTGATAGGTGTAGTTGTAGTTTTTCCAAAAGAAGGATTAATGATAGCAGATGCTGTTATGGCAGTAATTGATGAAGATGAGATTGAGCCAACAGTCAAAATAACCGACATAACTATTAACAACAAGAAGCTTCTGCATGAAATCATATTCATCTATTTTGATTTAGCTGAAGATATATAAGACATTATCTCATACTTGCGCTTCAATATGCCATAGCCCGATGTAGTATTCCGAAATGATCCTTAACACCAAGTCAGAGTCTCGCCTCCTAGTATACAATATCATTTTTTATTTTTTATTTTGCTATTAGCAAGAATTTTTGCTATCTCAGATTCATCATCTCTTGTGCTTTACATTTTATTATAGTGAAACATGTATTACGCTGCTCAATTTAGTCAATACACATCACATGTCTCGTCATTTCTGTAAAATGGTTGGTCAATGGTACACATCCACTAATAGATGCTAGAGTGAATCTCAAGAGCAGGGTACATTCGCATGTACGATTCATATTATTCAAGTTTAATAACAATAAATTGAAAGATGGGTTTAGGTAAACAAAGAAAAACCCATCTTAGATGTTTTTCAAGCACCATATATACATGAATATTCCTTGCGAACAAGGACCGTAGCCCAATCCCCGTAACAAGTCACCACTACTTTTACCCGAAAATGCAAACGCTTGATGGTCTGCAACTATGGGACCTTCAGCAAACAATATTATTGCCAAGGCGATTGATAGAATGCTTAAAGCGATAGTTCTTCTTAATTTCATTTGTATCAATATATTGGATGAGCTGCCGGAATTTTTTCAATTTAGTTCTAAAGAATAAATAAAATGAGGAAAAGTTACGTCAAGATCATTATAACAAAATACTGGAATATTACGAAAGTGAACAGATTACAAAACGAAGTGCCTAGAAATCGTAGACGATACTTAACTTAGCGAATTGTATCTAGACATAATGCAGAATCTAGCGGTGGATAGCCTACTGGCTTGATGAGTATCGTCTTCTTACACGTATGAGGATAGTGACACAGCCTGTTCTTTCATTTCATGACTGCCGTTTGCAGGGTTGTAATAGTTACTAATGGCTTGGTTCCATCCTTCCTGGCAGCATATGGTATGTATGATAAGGATGGCTTTTTTTGTAGATAATCCTATCAATTGTAACAACATTAGTGATATTACGCCGGGATTAAAGAATAACACAGATGGTTCACTTGATATTTATCTTCTAAGAATCCTGAACCAGCAAAACAGTAAAACTGGCTTCCTGCTCCAGATGGGGCCGTTTAGCCTGCTTCTGCGTATGTATGTTCCGCAAGACATAGTAATTAAAGGACAGTACCAACTCCCAGCTGTAGAAAAAGTTGTAACGAACAAGTAATGCAAGTGTTTTTTGATTTGAATTTTGGCTTCAAGTATGTAGGTTAAAATAATGTCTATTTTTGTGATTTGTTGTTATATGGTCTGAACACGACTTGTTTGACAATACCGAAGACTCGATACTACCCCTATCTGCCACCGCCTGATATCCCATTCTTCTTACCATGTTCGTATCCTTTCAAGTAATCCATTGTATGCGCATAGACAGATGACACGTAAAGATAGCTGTCGTAATGATAGACTTAGAAAATGATGTTTATCGTTGTGTAACAAAAGATGAGAACAAGAGAAAATGTAGAACGGTCGAGAACTATTGTGCTACCTGCTAATAGACGTTCTTGACCAAAAGACTGTTAACAAATATTTTTAATCATGGGAATGTGAACAGTATCCGCATATGCTCGACGGTCATATTCCTCTAGATCGCAACCAGAATGAAAAAATAAAGAATGTCTTTTTGCTATATAACGGCATTAGTGAACAATATCATGACCTAGAGATTCTGGAAAAGATCGGATCCTTAATACCAGAACAATTATCGCAATTAAATGAAGACGACAAGATTAAAACCTTACTGGGATGGTTCAAAAATGACTTCATGAGTTGGACTTCGAAAGATCCTCTATGTACAAAATGCTTGGATGAAGGGCGCGGCAAGGTACCAATGCAGGTACGGATAATGACTCGAGTGTCATGGAAATTGCGCTCATTTGAAATCTACAAGTGCAACAGATGTGGTTATGAATATGCTTTTCCTAGATACGGCGAGATCTTGAAAATAGCAGAGATAAAAACAGGTAGATGTAGCGAATGGTCTATGCTTTTCGGTGCTATAATGAATGCACTAAAAATAGAGACTAGGATTGTACACGACTTTTTAGATCACTGTTGGAATGAGGCTATGATCAAAGGAAAATGGGTTCATATGGATTCCACCTTGGCATATCCGATTTCAGTAAATCATCCTTACTACTATGAGCAGAATTGGGGGAAAAAGTATGAGTACGTCTTGGCATTTTCTAACGGGAGAGTAGAAGATGTTACGCAGAGGTACACGCAGGATTGGGATGCTGTTACACAGAGAAGAAAAAAGAACAAAAGCATTTTGAATAAATTTAGGCATATGATATTTGACATCTAATTTGATTCAAACTAGGTTGTTCTGATTCTGTTTTACTTCCTTTACTTCAGCCATCAGTATCATGACGTGATCTGATAGATTTGATATAGCATCTGTATTAATAGTATCGTGCTGTCTTAATAGTTGAATTTCGTTCTCTTTTTCTATTAGCTTGGTTTCAATATCAGCACCTTTCGCTTATAGGCTTGCCATGTCTAGGAAAGTAAGATAAGGTTCAATTTTCCTAAATAACTCTGCCTTTTCTTCGCGATGATAATACGTATAGGAATTATGGCCGATCATAAACTCAGAAATCACCATATCCCAAATCCGATATGGTAGACTTCACATGGTACCGAAGGGAGTGAAAAGAGATTTTTCTACGTTTACCATGATCATTATCCTCTTTACCCCATTTGTCCATACGATCTAATGTCTTACCAATACTAAGTTAAGTATCAAAATTTGGGCCAGCTACCTATACATCTAAGATATCTTCTTACTGCGTATGTCAAATTCTCTTCTGTTCCATAGTTATGGTTTGCACATACATCCTTCTTCAGATTTCTGTTTACCCTTGTCTCTACTGGGTTTAGATTTGGGGAACGCTTTGACAGAAATATTACAGTCAACCAATCTAATTGGTTTTCTATGAATTGTTTAGTCTTTCTGCTTACATGAAATGATGCATTATCTGATATTAGGATGAATCGTTTTATCTTGTTCTTTTCGATATAATCCCTTATGCTCCTAAGATGGTCTATGAAATCAGCACTTGTTCTAGATTTACTTATTTTGAATTTGATCTTATTTGAAGGATAGAGAAGGGTTATGAATGCATTTATCTTTCTGTTTGATCCTTTATGATATATCTTATGTTGTTCTCCTTTCATCATGTATGTATTGGTTATGTATGGCTGAAGGTTTAGCCAAGTCTCGTCTTCGAATCCCAGGAGAATTCTTTTTTAAAAGTGCCGCCGCTACCTTCTTGTAATTATCTACAATTTTCTTCTTTTCCTCATAATCTTCAGCATGTTCGAGTGCAAGTTTTGGTCTCATAGATACTATACCAAGGTCATGAACGATTCTCCATGTTTGCATTGTACTGACATTCATTCCCAGAATTGTAGTAAGATATGTTGCCAGAAGACGAATAC
>JBAVTY010000175.1:0-1833 GCA_049696495.1 Candidatus Nitrosopolaris sp. | reverse complement strand
TACCAATCATAATTCCGGAAGCAGTTTTAGAGAAAAGAATCAAATTTTATCATGACTTTGACATACAGATTTCCACAGGAAGTACGATCACCGAACTATCCATTCTAGAAAGCTACTTTGATAAGTTTTCGCAAATACTCGAATAACTTGAAATAAAATTCACATTAATCACCTTCAGATTTGATGTTAGCGATGGTTTGGCTCTGTTCTTGCATGAACTGTGTCAGGTAATAAGGCCCTCCTGCTCCTATGCCTGTTGTGCCTGATCTCTTCCAACCAACAAATGACTGACAGCCAACCATGGCTCCAGTGGTTGCGCTTAGAGCCCGATTAACATATACTACGCCTGATTCAATACTCTCGAAAAATTTTTCAATCTCTTCTTTTTTTCTAGTATAAATCGCTGCTGTCAAGCCATATTTTGAGCTATTACATGACCTGAGGGCATTTTCAAGACTCTCATACTCCACTAAACATAAAATAGGCAGGAAAAGCTCGTCTGTGAGTAATCTATGACCTTCGGGCAACCCGTCAACTATCGTCGGTTCTACGTACAATCCGTACTTTAAATCAGTACTCTTATTAATGCGATTTCCTACCAACACCTTTCCGTCTCGAGATGCCATCTTCATATACCTTTGATAATTTCTATATGCATCGATGTTTATCAAAGGACCAACAAAAGTACTAGCCTCAAGAGGATTTCCTAATCGTAATTTTTTGGCTTTTTTTACAAGCTTTTCAACAAATTCCCTCTTGATGATTCTTTGCACATACACCTTTGAGCAAGCACTACACTTTTGTCCCGAATACCCAAATGCAGCAATACATATTCCTTGAACTGCTTGATCTAGATCTGCGCTTTCAGTAACTATTGCAGGATTTTTTCCACCTAATTCTGCAATTATAGGGCGGGGTTTGGCTCTGTTAAATAGCTTAAAAATCTCGTATCCTGCTTTCAATGAACCAGTGAATACAACCCCTGCCACGTCTTCGTTTCGAGCTATTTCCTGACCAAGTTGAGCTCCTGGTCCTGTGATGAGGTTCAGAACACCACTTGGCAAACCTGCATCCTCCATGACTTGTGCGAATTTATATGCGATAACTGGTGCATTACTCGCAGGTTTCAATACTATTGTATTTCCTGTAACCAGAGCTCCAGTACTCATTCCGATTAATATTGCTGCTGGAAAATTGAAGGGTGCTATCACGGCCCATACGCCGAAGGGTTTCATAACGCTTCTGCTGGTTTCTGTTTTGTATGCACTCTTTGTTAGAGTTGAGAAACCTCCATTAGCTTCCATGTTCTCACAGTAATATCTAATAAAATCTATGGCCTCATCGATGTCTCCCATTGCTTCATACCTGTTCTTGCCATTTTCATACGACAACCACGCAGTGAGCTCGAACTTACGCCGGCTCAGTATATCTCCAGCTGCCCTGCAAATCTCAATTCGTTTTTTATAATCGTATTTGCTCCATACCTTAAATGAATTTCTTGCAGCCTTGATGGCATTTCGTGTATCCTCGGGCCTAGATCTCTGGAAATATCCTAACGCTATTCGAGAATCGAGTGGTGAAAGATGAGTAAATTTAGACTTCGTCTTTATTTTTTTACTACCAATAATAATAGGATATTGTCTACCAAATTCACTTTTGACATCTCGAATTGCCTGTTCATACTGTTCGTGAAAAGACTCCTCTTCTTTTGAAATGACGAATTTTTGAAAAGTGTGTTCATTTTCAAATGCCACAGATTGGATTATGTTTCAAACCTTAAAAATATATGTCATCCGTCTCAATAATACTAGTAACCCCTTGACCAGTGAGTAA
>JBAVTY010000174.1:0-1851 GCA_049696495.1 Candidatus Nitrosopolaris sp. | reverse complement strand
AAGCATGGTTATGACTGGATTGGAGATATGAAGTCTAACAGGGTTATTGTATATGAGGGTAAAAAGATGCATGCATCAGATCTCATAGATATTCTCAGGAAAAGAGGAAGATTTACTGACACAATCATAGACGGCGAAATTTACAACTGTAAAGTTAAAGGCGTACATGCCATCACTAAAAGAAAATATCAAGATTGTAATCAATGTTAGGGTAGAAATAAAAGATATCCATATCCTGTGTACAGGACTTGACAAAGACATAGTTACAATTATTAGATATGGGTTGAAAAGAATGAAAATAGAAAATTTTTACAGGGATACAAAGCAGTTAGGATTTGGAGAGTACAGGTTTAGAAGGAGCGAAGCGGCGCTTATACACGCGCACCTAGTCTTTCTGGCCTATATGCTCCTAGAAATTCTCAGGCATAGACTGATTTCGTACAGGATAACCAAGACAATGCGATCAATGGAGTTTGTTATAACATGGGTCAGGAAGAAAGCAAAACATGGGTTTGTTCATTACATATTTGACAAATTAAAACAGGGAACGCCAATACGTTCTCTGCTTCTTGCTACTGGTAAGGTGGACACAGTTTATGCGTAAAAACGCAAACACTCAATTAGGATGATTTGTACACCCCAGTCATTGATTTACGCTGACGGTTTTTGATTGGTACTTTGGTTGTCGCTTTGGGTCCATTAAAGTATCATTATCAAACCTCCAGGACTTGAGACAGTAGCGAGTTCATCTATGAATCACCTAATTTTGGACGTTGTTGGTGCTATTTTCAACATACTTTATCGCCCTTTCTGTTCCTAATCTTGTATCGTCAGGAGTTTCATTCTTCACATTCTGTTAAATACGATTAAATAATTGTTTTTATACCCCATTATCACTTAATGTGTCGCTATGATAATATGGTGATAGGTACTACAAACCCTACTAAACCTTCGTGAAGTATTTTGTAGCCTTTTTTAGCAGTTCCGTTTTAATCAAGGAGAAAATATGTCCCAAGCCATCGCCAAGACTATATGCAAATTAAGGACTCGTATTCCTTTAAGAGAAAGCTAGGTAAGGATTTTAGAACCTCTTATCCGGCCAGACCAGATCTCTAGTTACTGAAAGTCGTATAGACTAAAAGTAAATAAGCTACTTTTCTTGTAGTTAATCGCAAGTGGAATAAATGGAAAATAAGTTAAGAATTCTGGGTTTCGCAGGGAGTTTGAGAGTAGGTTCGTATAATAAGGCCCTTTTACGCGCGGCTACTGATTTGCTCCCAGAGGATACAACTCTGGAAATGTTCGACCTTAATGGTATTCCTCCATTTAATCAGGATCTCGACGTCCGATTTCCCTATGCATTTGTGCAACGAGAGTCATTATAGTGTGTGAATTCCATAGCAATCAATCATCTAGTCCTTACAATCATCTAGCCCTAATCCCCCGCTAACAGAGATTCCAAGTGTGTGAAATAGTCCATGTAAATTAGTTATGTCAACGTTAAACACCCCTGAGGATGTTTTGAAATATATTCTGAGTGAAGAAAGGCTATGACTCTCTTATTCAACCATGAGCGAGGAACGATGATTTTGGCTGAATTACCGAATTTACTTGCTACTGCTGTTATCTCTATCTCATTATTTGGAGCTGTTACATCATATTCTCCAAAAGTATAGTAACCTCCAATCAGTTTTCCTCATGCTTTTTCGACCATCATCAGCATCTTTTTAAAAATACAATTGATTTTCACAGTGAGTTGTTACATGCTATGAACCTTGATAACAGCTTACGACCAATGTGTTCAACTGTTCTTAACTGCGAGGTAAATAAGTCGTTATTATTATTTACCTT
>JBAVTY010000173.1:0-1936 GCA_049696495.1 Candidatus Nitrosopolaris sp. | reverse complement strand
CCTGGATGCTTTGCTTTCTCAATAACTACGAAAGCCGCGTGTGCCGTTTGACTGCCAGTGTACAGCGCAACTGTCACGAATGCTGTCAACATTATTGCCGCCGTTATCACGAACGATAGTTGTTTGTTCATACGCAAACTGGTATTTATCGATAGAGATAAGGGTTCCTCCCCTCAGGAGAGTCCTCATGGTATGCAATTCAGAGAATATTTTTGTAAGGATGCTGAATCTATGTAGTTTCTGGACTTCCACGTCGTCCACGCATATAAGGATCTACAGACCAAATAAATGTAAGAAATTTCACAAATGGAAGTACCATATAGTACGTGAGCAAATTCCGGGTTGGGGCAAAGCCAAGATAAAGAAACGTAGAGGATGTTTTATATAAAAAAAGGAACTCTCTTACAGGACGAATGCTAAACTAGTAGAAGTGCATATATTGTTGGGAGTCTCTTGAGTTGAGCAACGCTTATCTCGTTTGATGTGTACCTCAGTTTGCGTATGAACATCTCAGAAACAGAAGCTCGAGTTAGACTTGTAGCAAGGATATGTGGCTCTAGAGACAAGGAAAATATGGCAAAGGTTAGTGTCGAGATATGAGCAAGACATGTAAAAAATGTGGTATGCGCTTTGAAGATGAAAAGCGATTTGAAATCCATAAAGGTGTGCATGGACGCAAGCCTAAGGTATCTCAGTATGGCAAAGATATGCCGATGGCACCTGGGCTTTAGGTTGCAGACATTCTTCACATTCCACGCTTCATCGGCCTCCTGTTAATGTTAAAGGCCTCACTAGAGCAAGTATCACAATCCTTAGCTAAAGTGGCCTCAATACAAGATAGCCGGAGACAACCTTACTTTAACCGTATATAGAAACGGTAGAAATGTCAAAAGTTAATATTTTGCTAAACTTTCAATGGTGCGAAGCAGGTCCAACTTCTCATGAAGAAACTTGTTGTCAGCATTAATGACACCATGAACTGCACACTTTACAATTTCATGACGAGATACGTCTGCATCAAATGTTGGGACGAAGGAATGGACAATGTCAAAAAAGAAATCTGGAAGATTAGTTAGTTCTGATTACCCTGTAGGTTCTCGCATTTTGACTGACTGAACCCGCAGCTACCAGCCTGTTGATTATTGTTGTTACCATGTGAATTATCGTTCTGGCCTGGGGATTTTGTGCTTGTGCTTGGTGGGATGCTATTAATGGACCGGGTGCGAACAGAATTACTGCTGCAATAAGTACTATATTCTTTACTTTTGTTGGATTATCAACTGCAACTCTTGGAGCAATAACTGTTCCTTCGCTATGACCAATTAAGCTTATCCTTTTAGCATCTACTTCAGGCTGTTGTATACTCTGCGTCATGTATTAGATCATTGACTGTAGCATTTCCCCATACGTTCTGGTCAACTGTAAAATTTGCACCAACGCCCCTTTTATCATACCGAAGTACTGCAAAGCCTCTTTCTGATAGATATTGAGCTATCTGCCAAGGCGGTGTAGGCGGTTTAGGACCACTCTTGTGAACAAATCCCGCAGTTTCATTCTTATCATTAGGACCAGATCCATGGATAAGTAAGACCCCCGGATATGGTCCCTTCCCAACAGCAGGATAAGTTAATTGAGCAATATTCTCTATCGATATCTGATATAACATTCCATACATTATCTAATGTTGCTGTTACATCTCTACTAGTAAAGTGAAATATTATTTAATATTGGAAATTATTTTTTCTAAAGTACATATGATGTCGGTATTTCTCGCACAATCCGATCCCTCAGATAACAGAGGGTAGCAGCCGAAAACAGATGGAAACACCATGGTAACAAGCTTACACACAATGGTAACAGCAGGAAGCAGGGAAAAAGCTATCAATGAGTTCGTATAATATAATAGGTATGTCATTGCTATCAAATATGACTAGAT
>JBAVTY010000172.1:0-4375 GCA_049696495.1 Candidatus Nitrosopolaris sp. | reverse complement strand
TTCTTAAAACACGATATATTATATACGCCAGTCTAACGTACTTAGATTCCTTCAATATCCATTGTGTTAAGTGCTTCTAGAAAGCTTTGACTGAATCTATCAAAAGCATGATTTCTACAAAGCCTATTTTATAGCTATTCGGAATTACCAAGTTAAGTAGAGTTTTTATCGACATATAATTATCTGAATCTTAACGATTTTAGATGAGAAGAGCTTTGTTATGGTGTTCTACCGTTCTAATCTGGTAGCAATCGTTTATAAGTGAACTGTCCCCTTTTAATAAATTCAACGTAGTTTAGTTTATTTAGTTTAATGGTTTGTAAATCAAATGGTATATGAATGGGTTAATCTATTTGTTTGTTGTATAATTGACTATTTCGAAAAATTTAGAAAATATTGCCGACGGATTTAGCGAACCAAAGAAGAAGTTGTTATATTATCTTAAGGTTATGCAACAGGCGGGATTGGAAGAACTAGCTAAAGCTATGAAAATATCTAGAATGGCGGTTCATAAACATCTTGCACTTTTACAAGATAGGGGTTTGGTAGAGAGTGTAGAGACCACGGGACATGTTGGCAGACCAAGAATGATGTATCATCTAACGAGTCAAAGCGAAACCATTTTCCCGAGATCATATAGTGCAATTGCTACACATGCTCTTGATTTCATTGAAAAAAATATGGGCAACGCAGCAGTTGAGAAGGTTTTACGTGAACGTCAGAGTGAACTTTTCGATCAATATTATAAACGTCTTAGGAACTTGGATTATGATAAAAAGATCAAAGAATTAGCCAAAATAAGAGATGAGGAAGGATATATGGCTGAATCTAAGAGGGAACCGAGAAATCGCAGAAAACATGTTCTTTTGGAATACAATTGTCCAATTATACACATAGCTCAAAACCATTGGGAAGCATGTTCCATTGAAACAGAATTGTTTGAAAAACTTCTTGGAGCTGATATAGAAACGACGCATAGAGCTGCAAAAGGTGACCTCGTCTGTAAGTTTATAATCAAAGAAAGAAAAGAAGGCCATTTGTAGAAGTAGTAAATGTAAAGCTTTGTATAGTTTGTAAACCTAGCGGTTTATATCTTCTTATTAGTAAATTCTTATCTATATGAGTACGATCATTGAAAGAATCAAGAAAGAACTATTAAGTTGGCCTTACGTTACAGCTGAGCCACATAGATTTGGAGGTATGGAATTTCGCATAAATCAAAGGGAAATGGGACATATCCAGGGGGATCGTGTAGCGGATCTGTCATTTCCTATAGATGTAAGAAATAAGTTAGTTAATTCTGGTAGTGTATCTGCCCATCATTTTCTTCCACAATCAGGATAGATTAGTTATTGGATAAAAGGATAGGAAGATGTCCCTTATGTTATTGAACTATTCAGGATGAGATATGATTCTCTTAAGCCAAAATCAAAGTTGATAACGAAAGCCACCTAATTGATGTGTTAGTATCTTGTGTATATTCGCTTAGCAACACGTCCGTCTTTCTTGTCAGTGTGACTGCAAGTTTATGTACTTTTACCCACTATAGGGATATAAGCGGGGTGAGTATGAAGGCTTATGTATGTCTCGCAGCTGGATGAATGACTTTCAAAGCGGTATCATTCATCTCAATCTTATAACCCTTTTCTAGCAGATATTCCAACGGAAACACGTCGTAAAGCAGATCTGATTTCGCACTCATGGGCGCGACAAAAGTGATATCGCCTATTTTTAAGGGCATGGAGACATTTGAAATGGTTTTTGTTATACGGCCTTTAGTCATCTTTTCAGTATTAATTTTTGGAAATCTATTAATGTTCAGTTTAGCAGCAGTCATATTGCTAAGAGAACCTTCCTCTGACCCAGAATCTGCGTTCATAGGAACATTGATGCCGCCAACATTAACATCTATGATTGGTTCACCGTGCTCTCCGCTAGTGAGGGATATTCCATCCCAAATGGGATGTTGTTCCGTAAAAACAACCTGCGTAGATGATAATGTCATGTTATAATATTTTGTAAAGACTTTGATGGGGATTAATACAGGATAATAATCTGGAACTATGAGAACAGTAGTAGGAAAAGTACCAAGACCAACACCATCTTCTACTCTCCTTCAACTAGTGCATGTTCGTCATTCATTTCTTAGGATGTCCCTTCTCATAATAATCCACAACTTTCTCAATAACATCTGCAAAAGTATCGGTCATGCTACTGCTAAAACTCACTAAAATTGACCTGGGCTTTAATCGTCTTCCAATTTATAATATCACGTAAACTACATATCCGGCATATGAGGATTTGAGATGAAGGGGGAGACGGATGACAGTACACACCTGTAAGGAATGCGGTCAGACATTTCTTAGTTGGAAGGAGTTTGACAGTCATGTCAACAAGCACCTTCAAAAACATCTTGACGAGTTTGCACCAAATATTCCTGAGAAGAAGACCCCCTGGGAAGCGTTTAGCAATATTCCTGAAGGTATGAACCGTGATTTGTTCAAAATCTTTGAGAGGTATAATTTAGGCCAAAAGGTAGTGCTGTGTTTATGGCGAAATGGTCGACTCAATTGTGCTATACATGAGCGTAGTCGTGAACAAGAATTGAAATCTAGCTTAAGCGAATGGTTACAGGAATGATATTGTCAACATGTAAAGGAGTATATGGGTTTGCCGAGAGCGGTCTCTAGTCTGACAATCGAGAGTTTATCAGATCAAGATCAGGTTGCTGTTGCTGAACAGGCGCAGCTATTAAGTGCACAGATCGAGTCCAAAGATAAGGATATGCATGAGTTAAAGGAACGGATGGACAAGATGGGCGATGTAATAATACGTCTTGATTCGGATGTCAAATTTACAAAGACATGTTTGTGTCGTATGTGAGGCAATACGGAAGGCGTCCTTTAACAGACAAGGAACGAGAGTGACTTGAAGAATTGCAGGAGCAGCTAAGAAATGCTCCTGATAGTGATGACTACGACGATGATTAACTGAATGATTGATTCTATCTCCAGCTCCACCCAGTCCTACCTACCGCCATCTGCCCGTATAGATTTCTAAAGAGTATATCTAATCGGGCGGGGTCTATTATAGTAGATATGGCAAATCAGGTCGTAGATCTTCGCGAGAAGATTCGCGCTAACCCACAAGAGTTTCTTGAAGACGCTGCCAAACTTATAGCTGGCCAAAAAAGACGTTAGAATGGAGAGGGTCATGCTTAATGTCAATCAAGGACTTATCTATATCCAATTCTTATCATCTGCGGGTACTGGTCAGCGCACAAAATTGATATACGGTGTTATAGTAAGGTATATGAAAAGAGAGTACAAATGTCTGATGAAAATCTGCATATACATATAGTTGAGTATCCAGATGCAAACACGTGGGTAGCAGAGTGTCTTGAAGTTCCCATAATTGTTGAAGCAGAGACTTATGACAAAGTAGTAGAAAAAATATCTCTTGCGATGAAAGGATTTTTAGAAACCTTCCCACATAAAAAATATACTACCCCAAGAGAATTGCCTCTCGAAAAACCAGTACTAGAGAGTGGAAAAAGTATTTTGATGATCTCATCATACCATTGATGATCTGAGTCTCTTTGAGTCAAAGCAGTCATAATTGGATGCAAGTCAAAGCCGTTTTAGAATATAAAGGATACAAGCAAATCAGAGACTATAGCGACGAGGTTTTGTATTATATGCACCAGCAGACTGGAGATCCATTCGTATTTTTGAAATCAAACAATATGACAGTACCCTACTATCTCACCATACTACGCCGGCTTAAAATGGATGACGCCGAGTTTGAAAGGATTTACAAAAAACAATTGCAGCGCAGCGAGTCAGCAACTTAGGATCATATGATGTCCATTTGCAAGTTGTCATGATGACTCTTTGTCGAGCCTAGCTACAATTGTCAGATGCGATTTTTTACCCAATACGCGATCTAGAATATATTCATCGTAAGTAATGTGGGGAGATAACAGGAGTCCGGGAAACACAGACGCCTCTTTTATAAGAAAGATTTAGCTCCACAGAAATTGATGATAACATGGTTTAACATCTTACAATAGATGCATATAAATATGCTGGAATGGTGTGATATATAGCATTTATCATCGATGATAAGCAGCTCAAGCTCTGGGAACAGGGGATTCGTCTCTCTCCTGAAAAACACCACCCGTTTAAAATGACACATGGATTTAGAAAGTTTTACATGTCCCATGCAGAACAGAGTGGAATGAGATCTATCAATGTTAAGACATTGATGGGTCACAGCATAGGGGTAGAAGATTCCTATTACAGGCCACAAGAGCGTGATATTTCGGAGGATTATAAGAAAGCCATTCCTAGTCTAACAATCAGTAGCAACAACA
>JBAVTY010000171.1:0-3831 GCA_049696495.1 Candidatus Nitrosopolaris sp. | reverse complement strand
GAAAAATTCCACACAAGGCAAAATTTCAGGATTTTTCGTCGACATCATCTCCCTTTTTCGTGATTGTTATGTAGGTGTCGCCATCTATTTTCTTGATATCTACTAAGCCATTATTAGAGATCATATTGTATATTTTGCTCGCAACTTTTGTCCTATCGTAATTGATGGGGAGATGGTAAGGGTGAATGTCTTTGAATGAATTTGCAATCTCTTTCAAAGCATATAGAGTAAAATAAATTGAATTATCGATTGGCTTTCCTGATAACCTGAACATTTGTGTGGATTTGATCAGAAAGATAACCAACAAATTCCTATGGATTTTGGTTCTCTGAGGGCCCATGTAAATAACGTGTCCTTCAGAATCTCTACCATTAAGAACTGGGACAATGTGCGCAAAAATCCTTATCAAACCTTCACCTATGAAAGCCGTATAATTGATAATAATAATAATAATGACATCATAGTAGTTTCTGATACCCATGCTTTATCTGTTGAACAAAAGGCATCAACAATGAGTATGCCTATATACGACCTGTTATACAATAGCCTAATGTCAAAAAATAGTAGTAAAGGAAGACAACAGCGATCCTCCCTCCACAACTATCAGTATTACTTTGTTATTGCTGCAATCGCTACTGCAATAGCTGGAATAGTACATCTTTATGTACCATTTTCTCATCCCGTGATGCCCAAACTTTCTCCAATCACAGTATTCTTCATAGGATCTGGAATTGCACAAATATTTTGGATATTGCCTATGATAAAAAGATGGGGAAGATCATGGTATTACATAGGAATTGCAGGTAATGTAGGTTTCATAATACTCTATGTAATAACTCGATTCCCTGGCAACCCTGTTGTTGGAAGAGGCGGAGATGTTGCGGCAATGGACATGGTATGTGAAACGGCTACATAGTTATAACTGTAATAATATTAGCAAAGGAAAGAACCATAAGAGTTACTCAAAGAGAACAATTAAAGTAAGATAAATGGCTAATCATATCTACAAATAAATATGCGGCAACTTCTACTAAATCAATTCTAAATCCATATAGATCCATATGAAACAACGGACAACTTAGATATGGCTAATAAAATAAATTTCAAAGAAGCCAGGATACAATTTTCATTTAAAAGAGAAGTATTATTCATTGTTGCTGGAGGTATAATGGGAGCAATAGTTATAGCTATTCCTTTTACCCTTCCTTTTACAGGACGCGGTTCAGGATATGCGCACACATGGATAGAATTTGGACATATAGTTGGCGTATATACGCCTATCTCATCAGCTATTATTGCAGGAATACTCATTCATATAGTAACCGGAATTTCAATCGGAATAGTGGCTGGAATATTTTTGTACAAGACAAACATCTTGAATATAAGTAAACCGTCAAATGGTCTGCGTTATGGATTATTTGTCGGTGCTCTTGTCCTTCTGATTTTTTCTATTCCAGTTGACGACTTTGTTCTAAATTCTGAATCTCAAAGCATGTTATCGAAAAATAAGTTGCACGAAGGTATCGAACATAATATGACGGCATCTACATTCTCAAACCTTCAATTGAATCGTACGATCTATTCTATTTTGAATCACCTGATATTTGGGATTATATTAGGTCTATTTTCTTCTTTATTGTCAATAAAGTTAGGTGCCAGATATAGATGTCCTAGCTGTGATATATCATTTTCAAGAATTGATACCCTTCAAAGTCATTTAGGGCTTGTACATAGTGATAAGCCAATAAATAGACAAAAAATCGTTATTTTGGGTGGTGGATTTGCTGGGGTGACTGTATTAAAAAGACTCCAAAGTAAATTTCAGAGTAATATAAGTATTGAGATTATAATGGTAAGCAAAGATAACTATCTGCTATTTACACCAATGCTTCACGAAGTAGCCTCTGGAACGATAGAAACAAGACATATTGTAACGCCTATTAGAGAATTCTGTAATAGATCAAGATTTTATTGCGCTATAGTAGAAGACATAGATCTAAAAAATAAGAGAGTTATGATTAGGCCCTCAGCAACAATAGCACCATCAGCAATAATGGATACAAATACATCAATGGCAGAGCAGAATGTTTTGCAATTGGATAGTAAAGATACTAAATCTGTGCAATATGATTATCTAGTGATATCCTTGGGAAGTGAAACAAAGTTTTTTGGAATGGCAGATATACAAAAGAATGCTTTTACGATAAAGAATTTGAATGATGCTATAAAGTTGAGAAATCATATCATATCTTTGCTGGAACAATCAGACCAATTAGGTAGTAATACGGATACCATTATCAATCCCAGTGTTGGCAATGATAATGCTTATAAAAATCTGCAAAAAAGACTGTTAACTTTTGTTATAGTGGGCGGCGGCTTTGCAGGAGTAGAAACGGCAGGCGAATTAAATGACTTTGTCAGAGAATCGGCAAAGGAATATTATCATAACATAGATGTCAATAATATAAGAGTCATAATTGTTCAATCAGGAGATAGGCTTTTACCGGAAATGACTATGGAACTTGCTAAATTTGCGTTACAAAGGCTAAACAAAAGAGGAGTAGAAGTTATTCTTAATAATAGAGTGACAGGGGGTACTTCTAATAGTGTCAAGTTAAAAAATGGTGATCTAATACCTACAAAGACAATAATCTGGACAGGTGGCGTAGCACCTTATTCATTACTTACTAGAATTTCCTGCGAGCATGATAATAAAAGTAACAGAGTAATGGTGGATGAGTATTTGGAGATACCCAATTACAAAGGAGTGTATGCTCTTGGTGATTGTGCTCATATAATGGATCCGAGTACAGGAAGTCCTTGTCCACCAACAGCGCAGCACGCTATAAGAGAAGGTACAGTAGCAGCGAACAATATTATTGCGTCAATTGAAGGAAGGCCAGAAGATAGAAGGAAATTTGATTACAAGACAAGAGGAATGATGGCGAGTATAGGAAAGCGAACTGGTATAGGAAGCTTATTTGGAGTAGAGGTGCAGGGTATATTGGCATGGTTGATATGGCGCAGTTATTACCTGGCACATCTTCCAACGATACAGAAGAAGCTAAGAGTATTGGCAGATTGGACTGTGGATATGTTCTTTAAGCGTGATGTCACCATGCTCAAACCATTGGTTGATGAGAACGAGGAACTGTAGACGAAGACCCGTACCAGATCTTTTTTGTATGGATAATGAAATAATACAGATCCACTAAACGCGGCTGAGGCTGCTAAACAGTCTACCTCTTTTTATTTTCCTATACGCCTTCGGGAAGTATTGATAACGGTCATAGCTGGAAAGAAATCTGGTCTGTGACAAATTCTTTCTCGGATTATCATCAAATCAACGCTAGCCCTGGTACCGGAGACGACCAGGGCATGGTCAGGGTAGATGACATCGACGACAGATCACAGCTTTATTATACAAATCTCACGGAACTACACCCAACAAGTGGGGGAGGCGTCTGAGCCATAACAGTTGAGACACTCAGCAGATAGAAGGGTCTGGCGTTAGGGCCGTCTTTCGGGAAACCAGTCACGTCTTCGCGGACTGGATTCTTCAGCTCCACCTCCAGCTCCGGCTATACGCAAGAACACGCTGAAGCTTCTCAACAAGGACTTTCGTATAGTCACACAAGATGAGATGACGGATGGCTCAGTAGACTTGGCCCTTGGCCCGAAGCAAGGATAAAAAAAATAAAGCCAGGATAACAAGACGAATACACGATCAGATGATGGAATGTGCGTCAAGATGGTTCAAAGACAGCAGACCTAGTTATGCATGTCGAGCAGCTCTTCCTGCCAAGAGCAACATCCTCTCGTCCCCCAATG
>JBAVTY010000170.1:0-4106 GCA_049696495.1 Candidatus Nitrosopolaris sp. | reverse complement strand
AACCAGTACTTGACGTTATGTGTAGTTTATAACCAAACATCCACTGCTTGGTATGACTAAATCCCCATCTAGCATCAGTATCAATACCTGAACGAGGTACTAGTCCTTTGATCATTGATGATTTGTCGAGCATCTTATCTACAAGGCCTTGTTCAGCCCCCTCTATCCCTAGCCATCCATTTTGTTTATTGAGAGATTTTATAATATGAGATTGAGTGCGTTGGAGCATCATAGAGAAAAACATCGCAATGAAGACTGCGAGTGCGGAAAATTTGAAGCGATATAAATGCGGTTGTAAGATTTTTGACGATGGTAAGATAGTGACAGCCCACGGAGACGGAGCTTTTACATGTCGTGCGCATCAATTGCTAAAACAGCGTATGTGTATAGATTTCATAGTAGATGGAAAATCGACGTATACCACTCAACCGTTTGTCCACTTTTATTTGAAACAGCTTATTACGATGAAACACTAGAGGACTTGCATACTTTTCAAGGGTACATGCTCTGGGAGGATTGTTAGAAATGAGTGATATCAGAATTTCAGTATGGCTCCGAGTTCACCAAATGTTTGAAATTGTATTCCATGTTCTGTGGTAGCCGCAATTATCTCCAATGGAATTCCTTCTCGACTTGTCTCTTCTTCGAGTGTATCAATATCGGCTTTATCCGTCACTATCACTGTCTCAGCCTTGTGGTTCTTGATACAATGTAAAACATCTACTAACCCATATACAACCCGTTCGCTCCCAACATATCTCATGAACTTGGGCACTAATTGTTTTTCGTAGAGTGTTCTATATTGCTTGAACAATTCCATCTCTACCATTTTGTCAAGTGTATGTCGAATCCCTTCTTCGCCGGCGTATGATGTATCGACAACGGCTATGATTTTCTTTTGAAGTCTGTAATCCAGATACTGACCTTTCATGAAAGTTTCCTTCGTAGGTCCAGGTCATGCTAGTACTATACCTACGACATTATTGTCATCGAGAAAATCTGTTTTAGCATGTTCAGCCACTCTAGTATAGTATTCGTTCAAGTACATGTTCCTAAGACGTTCATATCGTCTTTGGCTTTGGCCACTTATACCTGATGTCAAAACTTCCAAGACTTTGTACATGTTATGATACATCGTGATTGCAAGCTAAATTTGTTAGGTTGGTTGCAATCGACCTAGGCCATTGTTAGCCGACCTACTTGAACAAAATAGGATATTGAGTTTGACCCCATTTGACCCCAATGTAGTTTGGCCTCATTTGACAAAAGATCTAAATTCCTGGTATCCTAAGCCGTAACCTGATCATAAGGCCAATTATCACGATGTGACATCAAATAGTCTAGAGCGGTATTTAGTCCTGCTCCCTGAGCATTCTTGTAATTCCATAAATTCACCCCAATCTTTTGGCCCATATTAGCGAGCCTAAACAGATCTTTCAGGTTGAAAACACTGTAATCAAATGAACGTGTTCTTACCAACTCAAAGGGTTGACGACCATCAGATTGTATATGCGAGACCAACTTGTAAAATCTGGCATCTGCTACCCTTTTAGCCATAGACAGCATGTCCAAAAATAGCAAAATAGATGATATCTGTATCGTATACCAAGTACCGCGATTATTGACCGTTTGTGCTTCTGTCTTGCCGACATCTGAGGTCAAGAGCCAGTAAAGATACTTGAAAAACCAATTCTCCATGCCATGTTGGTCTGTACTAGTCCACACACCTGACCGTTCAATCAGATTGATAGAATTAGAACATCAGGCAGATCCATTCCACTCATAATCCCTGACGGGCTTCCGTTGTTTATACCACGTTGTACCTCCGCATATTGTAAGTTGGGGTTCATGGATGTGGTATTGTTCAAAAACCACACATGTATCAATTCCCGAGCTTTAGTAGCATATTTGACATCGTTTGTAAAATGATATGCCAGAGAAAGCATTTTCACTCCATATATCATGTCAGTTAGCTTTTGTTTGTCAGGAATACTAGCGGATTCCGGATTTGTCTTACCGTCATGTAGAACATATGGTAGGCCATTGGGCTTGGTTGTATCCTGCCAATAGTATGGAGACAATGAAAAGAAATCATGCTT
The DNA here is from genome assembly GCA_049696495.1 of Candidatus Nitrosopolaris sp. Lineage (GTDB taxonomy): Archaea > Thermoproteota > Nitrososphaeria > Nitrososphaerales > Nitrososphaeraceae > Nitrosopolaris. The sequence continues at coordinate 2,007 of JBAVTY010000170.1, read as the reverse complement.
GTTATTACTTGGCGGCATCTGCGTTTTGTCAACTATAGAATCTGCTTTGATATTGAGGAAAGAGTCTGCCTTTTGAGTTACCTCTTGTGTTGATATCTGTAAGAATGAGGGGTTAATCACTGATAGTGTAGCGCTTGATATATCCTCTGTCTGCAATCACAATGTAGTAAAGATTAGACCAGGGAATGGATTTTGGTCGATATAGGGAACGGTGCTACGGATCCTAGACTCTTGATCAGTGATTGTGGTTACTCCTTGTGGCAAACCATGTGGAAAAATCTGAGCATCAGTAGGTTTGGATACGGCAAATCCGAAACCACGAGGTACATGATCAAACAATATCTTCAAGATGATAAAAAATGTCACAGTTGCTATGCCGAAATAGAGTAATCTGTCATCTGACATACTTTTCTATATCGTAATCTTCTATAAATTGCAGTTGTCTTCGTTGGTCTGACATTCGAGAGTCGACGGTGTTATGATGAACGTGTGGTGATTGTCAGACGTTTAAGGAATCATCCTCTGAGTCCGTCTCGTCATGTATTATTTCGAACGGTTCACGAAGGACTTGTAACAACTTTTCTTGATGCTCTTTTATTTTATACTCTTCGGAGTAATGGGCCATGTTTTCGTTATGCGGTATACCTACATTCTGTTGAGCATACACCACTCGTCCAAATGTCGAGGCCGAGATCATCAATACTGCGACTAGCCCTAATACTACTCCTATCTGTTTGTCATTTAGCATCAATTATCTCATCCCAGTGGCCAGAGATATCGTATAAGTATTACTTGAACCTCCCAGCCAGATCAGTCAGTGGTCCTGTAGAGCGGAAGAACTTGAGATAAACAGCAGACTGAAGAACTAGACCTCGTCAGGGTTTTTTTGGCGTAAATATGATCTCATCTGGGTCGTCTCCAATCCGTATCAGTTTCTTATCTAGAAATTTCTGACGTACTAGTCCCTCGATCCTTGGAATAAGGGCGTAATTATTTTACATATAGTAGATGACAGATTATTGCCTTCAAGCGCCATTTTAGAGTTCATTGGCGAGAAATCAAAACTTGAGGATGCTAAAATGCAAGCACTTAACATTCTAAAAGTAGGAGCAGAGGCAATGCTAAAAGATAGAATGGAAAAGGTAAAGGCAAATGGAATAAGTGTCAGATTCATAACAGGCATGGGAGAGCCTGCAGAAGGAATAATCGATGTAGCTGAAAATGAACATGTAGACTTGATAGTTATGGGCAGCAGAGAACTAAAGAGAGAAGAGGAATATGCTACCGGCATGCTAAAGCTTCTTGGAAGTGTGGCAAGAAGGGTTTCTGAAAGTGCAGGAATGTCAGTACTAATAGTGAAGTAAAAACAAAACGGCTAGAGACTAGAGAGAATTTGATGACGTCTCTCTGTAATTGAGGCTAAAAGACAAGACAGAATATCAGAAATATTAAGCATACTGGAAGAAAACGGTTCTATTGAATCGATAAAGACATCGTCTGAATTTAGTTTTTATAGGACGACGTGGAAAAGAAATACATATTCAAAATGGGTCAAGGATTTTCTGGATTTTGCTTGATTCTCTTGCGATTTTAGTTTGAATAAAAAAATTCACTAGGTTAATCTCATTTATGGTTTTACTTGCCTTGTTGTGTGATCAATTATGTCTTATGTGATACTCATTTGACCAAATGCTATCGTTAAGTACAGCATTTCTATGTAAGAGCTCAACGAGAAGTTGTGATTCTATCATTCAGTAGAAAAAACATCGGGCCTCAAAGGTTTCCTTTAGCAAGCATGCGGTGTGCGTCCCGGGACGCAAAGGGCATACTATGTGAATATCCATATGCCTGCATAGCATGTAGCGTGGAGCCCCGTCACAGACATGCGGTGTGACGCTACACACATACACTGGGGGTATATTTTTCGAAGAAATTCGACTTTTGGGCAGGAAAAGCCATCAAAAACAGCGAAAAAGACCCTAGGGGTGTATGTGTGTACCAGCATGC
>JBAVTY010000169.1:0-2855 GCA_049696495.1 Candidatus Nitrosopolaris sp. | reverse complement strand
TCAGCTTGGCGCATCTACAATATCACCATTTGACTGTTGAATCTCGCTTCTGTAGTCTTCTACGACATCCCTATATCGGTAGTTGGCCTAAATTATGATACTTGACTTAGTACTGTAACTTCGAGTTCATTCTTCAATTCGTCTATAATACTCATAAACGACAGTGAAATCATCTTAAATAGGACTATCACGTAATACAGTCATACTAAGATATTAGACGAGCAAAAAACTTTTGGACTGCAAAAACGAGCTCATCCTTGGTCTTTATCGTGGCTGGAGCTAATCAACGGCTCCTGATCGGCACCAGGCGAGACAGTAAGAAACCGCAACCACATTTTTAGACAAAATCGTGGTTGATTCAATAAAATTCAAGAAGAGAAAAAAACCAAATGAATAATAACAAAAATGAAAATAGTAGAAACAGAGTCAGAACAGACAAACGGTTCTTAGTCATACTAGTTAGCTGCTTCGCCTTGTTTATTGGAGCAGTTCTAGTCACTAGTGTTTCGACAGCGAGAGTAAGGTGAAATAGAAAAATGAAAAACATAGAAATTTTATTTAGCGTATTGATCGGAGCTCTAGCGCTTACCCTGACGACAGCAGATATGGTATTTGCACACACTAGCCGTACAGGCAGTAATACTGGCGGAAGGGGAGATAGGAGTTAAAATAGGATAGCGTAGCATTAAATGCAATTTCCCTCCGACGATTCTTCAAATAATTATACAATGAGAACTGAAGTGCTACAAGGTACTCAAAATGTGATAGATGCAGAAGTACAGTTTTTCTCTAAAGCACAGACTAGAGTTGATACTTACATGAACTACACTCGACCACCGTTAGCCATCGGGCTTGACCCGATTAGAAAGGCTTTTCTTCAATCTAAGCATAGAGGTATTTATTTAAGATACATCACTGAAATTACCAAAGAAAATCTATCTTATTGCAAAGAGCTAATGATAATAGTCGATGAGTTGCGACACCTAGACGGAATTAAAGGCAATTTCATGGTAAGCGAAAGTGAATATATTGCTCCTTTAATCTTACTTGAACATGGAAAAATAGCTCCGCAAGCAGCCTATAGCAACATAAGCGAAATTGTAGAACAGCAGCAATACATATTTGACAATTTCTGGAACAAGTCAATACCTGCAGAAGAGAGGATAAAAGAAATTGAAGAAGGAACAACACGTACTGGAATAAGACTAATAGAAAATCGAGATGAAATTATCAAGGAAATAAAACGTAAAAACAATAGTGCTAACAAATTATCGATTTGCTCAGCATTTGGTGGAATGCAAATGGGTTACAATCATCTCTTTGACTCTTACAAGAATGTACTAGATAAGCATAGAAGAGGAGAGAGCAAGGAAGGTATGAGATGGATTATCAGTATAGACAAGGACAGTTTAGATTTGGTCAAAATATTTCTAAATGCAGGAATACAGGTAAGGCATGTCAAAAATATGCCGCCAATAAGTTTTGGTGTTACAGATCAGGAATTCACGGTAACGCTAGAAAAGATGGAAGGTGGTAAGATGAGTCAAAGTTTCTTAATTAGTAATGAGCGTCTTTATATCAATCATTTCAATTCATTATTTGATGAATTATGGAAAAATGGAATCGATGCCAAAGATAGAATAGAAGATGTTGAGCAAGGAAATCTTGGTGATATAGAGGTTATCCCAAACTCGGCTAGAGCAAAAGAGATATATCTGAACTTGGTAAAATGTGCTAATGAAGAAGTATTACTGATATTCCCTACTACTAATGCTTTCATTCGTCAACACAAAATGGGAGTAGTACAGATAGCCAAGGAGGCAGCAGAAAAAAGAAATGTAAAGGTTAGAATGTTAATGCCTAGGCACGAATCGACCGAACCATTAGTGCTTAGCTTAACAGAAGAAGATGCTCATCATTATCGTAAGTATGATATTGATGTTAGATATTACATTGAGCAAACCTCAGGTACCAAAGCTACGATATTAGTAGTAGACAGAAAACATTCTCTAATAATGGAATTAAGGGATGACTCAAAGACTACTTTCGACGAAGCAGTTGGGTTTTCAACTTATTCTGATAGCAGACCGGGTGTCTTATCCTATGTTTCAATATTTGAAAATATTTGGCTTCAAACTGAAATGTACAAAAAAGTAAAGGAAACGGAGAGGATACAAAAAGAGTTTATCGATATAGCAGCTCATGAATTAAGAAACCCTATCCAGCCAATACTTATTTTATCGCAACTCCTTCTTTCCAAGACAGGAAATATCGAACAGTACGGCGAATTACTGGAACCTATTTCTAGAAATGCAAAAAGATTGAATAGACTTGCGGGAGATATATTGGATCTTACACAGATTGAAAGCCAGTCATTACAGTTGCATGCAGAACAGTTCAACCTACGTGACATGATACTAAACACTATTGCAGACTCCAAAAAAGGATACAAAGATAATATAAGGTTAGAATTAGTATGCGAAAATGATATCTTCGTGGAGGCAGATAGGAGCAGGCTTAATCAGGTGGTTTCGAATCTTCTAGATAATGCCATTAAATTCACAAAAGTAGGTACCATAATAACTACAACAGAACAAAAAGACATTCGTGTTGTTATTAGTGTAAGGGATACTGGTATTGGCATAGATCCTGAGATACTACCAAGGTTATTTACGAGATTTGCAACAAAATCTGAATCTGGAACAGGTACTGGCTTGGGTTTATTCATATCTAAGAGCATTATAGAAGCCCATGGTGGTAGTATGTGGGCTGAAAATAATAGTCATGAAAAGGGAGCCACATTTACTTTTAGCCTGCCTTTAAGCAAAGAAAAGCAGCCACCGTCACCACTCCGG
>JBAVTY010000168.1:0-6422 GCA_049696495.1 Candidatus Nitrosopolaris sp. | reverse complement strand
GCCCAGGTTCGATAGCATATACGACGCTATACGTTCCCTTCGGTCGTCTTTCATTATCTACATGTATTGTGATGTCTTCTTCTATTGCAAAATTCGAACCTTTCTCTAGTTTTATTTGCATACACTAAAATCCAGTAATGAATCATACAACATAGCATTAATTGATATTTCAGTTGTTCGGGTCAATGATCTAATTGATAAAGACTTTATTCCCATGCAAAGCAAGCTAATATTATTTTCAGTCAACAGTTCATTATGTCTACTTTTACAATATTTTATATTAAAGCAAGTAAAAGGTTCATTCAGAACAGATCGCCTAAATAGGACATTAAAAGTTAAGGCTTTCTATTTAATCTCCCTGACTTCGCTATCTGTTTTAGCAGCACTTATAGGATTTACGATATTCCAACAGTTCTATTATAGCTACTTCGATACGTTGCTTACTATCTCTATAATATCGATAAGTTATGGAGCAGCAGCAGCTCTTATGATTTGGTTATCATTGCTGTTCTTATCATGGTATAGATCAAACCACAACTTGATAGTCTTTTTATATTTTATATCGATCCTCGTCATAGCATTTAACTTAATCATAACGGCCGCATTCGTAAATGCGAAGATGAGCGATAGAGCCCCTTATACTGAAGAATATGTCGGAGGTTCTGGCGATATATCTGGCGGTCAATATCTATTTTTAAATGATATTTATAGAATTCCTCTTTTCTGTCATATATTAGCATATGGACTACGACAGTCCTCTTGATGAACAATTACAGAGAGAAACTAGCTAATTCTATAATATACTGGATAATATTTTCTATGCCACTTGTTTATTTTTTGATATCCTGCTTTTACCAGTTTATATTAAGTAACTTACTAATCTCCTATCTCGAAATTGATCCGATAACTGTTTCTATCGTATTAGGGGCATTCTTATCTTTAAGTAAACCTATTGGAGGAGTGTTCTTTGGAATTGCACTCTGGAAGATATCCAGAACCATAAGTTATGAAAAGAATATAAAAACATACATGATTATTTCTGGCTGGGGTATATTTTTAATATTTGGTGCAGATCAGGCAGAAGCGCAAATTGTTGGTCCCTATCCTCCTTTCGGTGTTGCAACCATAACAGTTTTAAATATGGCTGCATTTTTGATCTTGATAGGAATATACAATTCAGCGGTACTTGTTTCAGCTAATAATGACTTGCGTAAATCTATATACAAATATGCCTTAGAATCAAAACTGTTGGGCCTAATAGGGCAAGCAGAGATGGAAAATGAAATGCAAAAGGCCGTAACGAAGATTAATAATGAAAAACAGCACCTTATGACGAAGGCAGAACAACCTATCGAATTGGACGGAATGGAATTAAAGAAATATCTAGAGTTTGTAATACGCTTCATGCGGTCTGAAATAATTATGGTATATTCGATATCCTGGCAGAACAGCTGTATCTGTGCGCTTTAGTCCACGCATAACTTTCTCTCTGTCTCTGACTTGTCCATTCATTCTTTCCATTTTGTTGTTATTGTGGTCACCTTGAAGACGAATATGTGATATGTGTCTCGTCCGTGGATTGTTTATCGTGAAAAATTCCTTTTTAAACGCATCAGCAAAATTTGGTGCCCCATCTGTTATCATGGTATTCGGTCTCTTCTGCGCGATTTCTTTTGCGTGTGCGAATAGTGGTCTTATGTCAGATGTATATTTTGTGTCTGCGACTTGTTGTGCAATCCAGAATCTCGTCTGGTCATCCATAAGTGCAAATAGATACTTGGGATTTCCTCTCACCTTAACATATAATTCGTCAGCACGCCATGCATCTGCGACATTAGGTGTTATCTTTTCCAGATATGCCTTCATTAGGCCAACATACTTTCTTATCCAGTTATAGATAGATACTTGCGTTATCTTCAGACCTTGCAATTTCAAAAACTTCTGAACATTCCTTAGTGATTCACCGGTAAAATACAATTGCATAGCTGAAGTGACCATTTCTGGGGTCGCATGCATCTTTTCAAATCCTAGGCTGGTGGTAAAGTAACGGTTACATTCCCTACAATTGAACTTTTGTATATCTCCATATTTGTTATATCTAAGACCATCTTTTACAATCCAGGGAGATTTGCAATATATGCAGAATTCCATATCAACGGGTTCAATGCGTGCAACTTCGACTTCCTTGTGTAATGCAAATGAAATTTCAACAGCGAAAATGTGTTTGATTTTGACACCTCTGTAAGTATGATCAGGACATGAACAAACCCAGCCTAAATCAGTCGAGGATATATCGTATTCACTACCATTCTGTGATTTTACAACATATTTTAATTCGCCAATTCTTTTTATTGAACCAGTAATGTTAGTTATAGCTAATCCTTGTTGCTGCTATTAATAGCTGTTTTGGTCATATTTCGGTATCTAATATTAGGTATCTAATATATTTAAACATTTAGGTATCTAAAGCTTAAATTATGGTCTAGCATATGCATCATTCATGAAATTACAAAAACAGAGGACCAGAGAAGTGAATGGCAAGAAATACTATAGATGGACTGTCGTAATCCCAACAGAGAAAGTTCAAGAATTAAAGTGGCAAGCCGGGGAAGAATTAGACGGTAAAGTCGTTCAACGTAAGTTGATATTAACACCTAAGACGAAGTCATAGATATATCGTGTATGCAATTATGCGGATCATTAAAAAATCGTTTTCGCTTATATATTCATAAAAACATGATAACGGTATTGAGAAAAAGACAAGGAAAGAAAGCTGAGGATGGGATTCTCGGCTTTCTATTAGGACGCAGGTCTATGCATTTTTGTCATTATTTGAAAAACCCAGATGTCCTATATGCAAAGAAAGTATCGAAAAGAATACGATTGAATGTCCTTCTTGTCATAGTAGGCTGAGATGGCGATAATATATTGTTCGACATTCTCGATGATTTTGACAGATTATTTAGTGGTAGATAGACTTTGGCCTCGCGGTTTAAGCAAAGATAAGGTAAAGGTGGATTTATGGCAAAAAGATATCTCGCCAAGTAATTCATTAAGGAAGTGGTTCGGACATGAGGACGAGAAATGGAATGAATTTAAACGTAGATATTTTAAAGAATTAGATAAAAACGTCGACCCCGTTAATCAGATTCTTGATAAAGTAAAGGAGGAGGGATCAGTAACCTTACTATATGGTTCAAAAGAAGAAAAATTCAACAATGCAGTAGCCTTGAAGGAATACCTCGAAGAGAAAATCAAGAAGTAGAGTTATGATTTATCAAGAGTTACCGAAATAATAGTAGCAAGAAATCACACAAATATAGATACCGAAGTGACCTAAAACTTCGATTCGTTACATTTTCATTGATGGTTAGTTAATTGTAATCATTATCAGCAGTAGTAGCAGATGATTTGTTATCACGGGCGCTTAATAGCCAGTAAATTCTTCGATCTTTATTCTTTCTTTTGGGATATGTAAATCGTCTTGCAACAGCTTTTGCATGGCTTTTAGCATGCTAGGAGGACCACAGATATAAAATATTGAATTATCAAGTTCATTACTAATACATTATTGTTTTGTACTTGATTTGCTTTTATTCTTCGGCGCCTGCAGTCCTTTAGTCATACCACTTCTTCTTGTTTTTTCTCTTGCTTCATCAGTGGTTGAGGTTGTTTCGTCTCCAGTAATATTTTCTGTCATTTCTCTTTTTACAGCAGTAGGTTCGTGCTCTTTTATTTTTGCAGGAGACATGGGTTAGTTAGATTCGTATTGCTTGGTTGAGTCGTATGCTGTCCCTTCCGTATCGTCTTTCGAGCCTACAACAGTGTCTTTGGCATCACAACAGCGGTTATGAAGACTGGTTTGACTCGCCATGGATTTGAAGTAGAGACCTTCGTAGATTCAAAATCGGCATTACAGAATTTTAAACCGGGCGTGGCCTAGGATGTATTCCTCCATTTAATCAGGATCTCGAGATGGATATGCATGTAAAGGTAAAGGAGTTCAAATCAAAAATAAGGGAAGCAGACGCAATATTGATTGTTACTCCGGAGTATAATCGTTCTGTACCTGGAGTCCTAAAGAATGCGATTGATTCAGCGTCTAGACCACAAGGAGATAATCCATTTAATGACAAACCAATTGCAATCATGAGCGCATCTGTTGTGATGCTTGGAGGAGCAAATGCACAGTACGATTTGCGTAAGATCACACGTTACCTGAACATGCATCAAGTTAACATCCCGGAGGTGATAGTGACATTTGCTCAGAATAAGTTCGATTCAAATGGTGGGCTAACCAATGAAAAGACTGTAAGGCTGTTAAAGCAACTACTAGAAAACCTTGCAATTTGGACAAAAAAATTGAGAAAACAATAAAGCAAAATGCTTTATGCATCGTGTATAAAAACTGGCGAACAAAAAATACAGAACGATAGCGAGAGGATAAGCATTACTCACTATAAGGGAACATGATCAGACCGACACCATGTCAGTGGAAAATAGAGTACGAACGCGTAGCTATTTTGTCACATGCTTTTCCAAGGTTCCTACCTGACTGACTTAATCTTAACCTTCTGTCCCGGTTTTCCGTTTTTTATAAAAACAACAAAACCTTGGACCCTTGCGATACCAAGTTGGCTGACTCGAACCTGATATATCCTATTTGCCGGATGGTGTGTAGAATTGACAAAACCACTTTATTCTGGAAAGTTCTTTCCCACAATCACACGACAAGTCGAATTATATAATGAGAGTAATTATTATTGACTCAGTTGGTAACGCTATTCCGTCCATAAGTAATTGACTTATACTCCAACTAACTAGTTCATCCTCATCGTAATCCCAGGGCGTCTCTCAAATCTATTTCGTGATCTTGTTCCTCTGCGATAATATCCCTCAATGCTTCAGAAAGTGCAAATTCTCCAGAGCGTTCCGCTTGACGGATTCTCTCTCTGTAGCTCTTGATAGTTTCTTGTTCTTGCTTCAAGTCAATCTCAAGCATCTCCTTCGAATCCTGGGAATATTCGGCGCCTTTAACATTGACGGTCGGATCGCCGCCCAGGTAGTCGATCTGTTTGGCCACCTCCAGAGCGTGTGCCAGTTCCTGAGAAGCATGTATTTTCAACTGTTCAGCAATGTCTCCATACTCAGCGCCCTTCAGTGTGGAACTGAATACAACATACTGGATAATCGCTTTGTACTCCCTTGCCAGATCTTCGTTCAGCCCTTTGATTATTTCATCCTTGGTAGAAGATGATGCTCCTTCAGCGTCCGCTGCTTCAGAACTTTTTGACATAGGTTTACGGCTGCATCCTTTCTCTTAAATTTATCGGAGTAAATCAATATCTTGGCTGTAGTTCGAAATTTAGAAGTACTCCCCTGTGAACCATCCTACTACTGATGATTACTCGGATCAGTTCATTAACATATGCTGGATTTAATAAGAAATACGATATATCTGTCTAACTAGAAATCTGTGTGTGGCAGCATTATTAGAATTCAAATCAAATTTCTATAATCTTCTTTTGGTTGACATTGATATGCCACATATGAACGGATTTGAATTATGTGAGAAGATATTGGCTATCGATATTAATGTTAAAGTTTGTTTCATGTCTTGTGTAGAAATAAACCGTGAGGCACTAAGAGAGATAAATCCAGCACTAAGCTTAGGATGCTTTATCAGAAAGCCAGTCACTATAGATTATTTGCTTAAACGAATTATGTCAGAATTGGATTAGGCGATGTGTGATGATGCCGATTTAGGAGCTGAATGCAAGTAGCAGTAGGAGAAGAGGGATGAGCATGTGAAACAATTGCCTCGCACAATTAAAAAGATCTAGGAAGGAGGAAAATCCCTACGAAATTTTGAAAACTCTAAAATATGTAATTGAAAATGCTCCCGAGAGATCAGTCTGTTAAGGAAATTTTCATTTCCTTGAAAAGGAATGGATTCGATATATCGTTGTTAGAGGTAGAGGAAATTCTTGCCGGATTGGTTGAGGAGGGCTTTATTCAGAGACAAATGCCTTCTAGGTCAGAGAGAACAGAACAGGGTGGGCAGGATTGTTTTACCGATGCTGGGCAATTCTGCTTTCCTTACCTAGGTGTAGTACTTACACAGACAGGTGACATTTTCGAATACCCCCATAGGTGACACCTTCCTGCTTGGTATTATTTCTGGTATGGGATCTAAAGAATGTTTTTAGAAACATTTCGGATGGTGTTAGCCCATTTATACCTCCATGTTCCCTTTTGTCGCTGTATGCCTTAACAAACATATCATATCTTACCGTCCCTTCGTCTATGCTTGATATTTGCTCTACTGCTAGAAACTCGTTTTTGACTATCTTGTTATATGCCTCTACTTTTCCTTGCAACTGGGGATAAGAATTTGGAATCGGCTTATCTCTTATGTCATT
>JBAVTY010000167.1:0-6400 GCA_049696495.1 Candidatus Nitrosopolaris sp. | reverse complement strand
AGTTTTAGCTCATTTAACCATAAGACCTACATAGTTGTAAATGAGATCCGACTTTCTAGTATGGATTATTTCGTTTTTCAGCGAAATAGATCTTTCACGTTTTGGATAATCTTTTACAGCATCGTTTCGATACACACAAGTGCTGCTATTGCAATTAGTGCAGCAGCCGTTTCATAATTATTTCACCTCTTAAACCTAAGAATAATTCGCAGGTAGAATATGAACAGAGAATTCTAACCAGCATTGTTGCGTATACTATTATAGTGTATCAATATATCCATAATATCTCTAATAATTTTAGCAGTTGCTGTGAAGCATCCGATATATACAGAGAGACTTATCATACTTACTGAACGGATCGAAAGACGACATCAATAGATCCCTTTCAATGCTAGAGTTGATATCTGTACTGACAGGATGATGCAATCTCTTTACTTGTTTCATGTGGCTTGAATTTGTCCCAGAATGCTCCAAATATTAAACCCAATAGTCCCCAAAATACATCTATAGTAAACACACTTACAATTCTAAAACTCATAATCAAATCCACAGGTATTGTAATTTTATCAGGCTTTGGTGGAAAAAACTGCTAATACAGAACAGTGAGCATGACGTGCAACTTTGTTCCTAAATTGTATCTGATTGTGCTCCTCCATGCTGCCCCTTCCTCGATTCTCCTGTAGATTAAACATTACATCTGCGAAATTAATATCCTAGGGCCCAGGGATGCATCATGATGACACGGTTTCTTGCACCAGGGGCAGTTCTTTCTATCTGCGTAATTACATCCACAACGAGTGCATTGGCATAGACTAGTGATCCAATCCTTTGGCAAAGTCTTCATATACTTCAGCAATTTCAAGGATCTTACTTGCTGTACGACGATAATAACAATCCACCAAAAATAGATAAACAATTTCTTGATGCATTATATGAATTTATACTCTCAGTAGAGTCCGAATTGGATATAATGTTGCCTGGACCTGCGTCCTTACGATTCTTGTCATGCTACAAGATAATTGACCATATAATATCACAGAAACTCAGCAAGAATATCATAATCAAGTTGTTATGCTCACTTGATGAAGATAGCAGGAAGTTGACAAAACAGTTAATTCCTTTTCTTGGAAATAAATCTATAAAGTTATCATTGCCTAAAACTACAGCAAGTTCGTCATTGTTCTTTATCAGGGACAGCAAGGATATTCTTTATTTTTCAATTGATATACAAAAGCAACAATACGATAATAAAGACAACAAGGATAGATGCCAATAGCAGGAAGTTAAATCTTTGTTCCAAACATGATTCATAATCTAGCAGTTCTTTGGTAAACCCGTTCTTAAAAAATGCTGTCATATCTCCAAATACCCGCATTCCTCTTTTACCTTTGCTAAGACAGTTTTCCACTAAAGTAGACCATAATGCTGTTGTACGTTGAACATTAGGTTCTAATGATAATATCTCCTCTTGATTCAAGTTGTGTAACATCTACTTTCCATTCATTTCTCATCGGCACGAATTTCATCTTTTGGTAGATCAGTAGTTGTAAGAACAATAACCTCATCTCTTTGCAGGCCCTCTTTTAGAAAGGCAAAGGCTTCGTTAAATTTTTCATCTTTATTGGGATAAACTGCAAGTATATGATTTCCTGGTTCAATTGTCTGTAACCTCTCTGCCATTTGATTAACTCATGGGATTTATGATATAAGGATTATGGAATGTTGTCAAAAATATTGACAACTCTGCTGTGAATAGCAATAACGTCGTAAATATGTCTGCTTATCGGAGCGCACAAGCATTGGCTTCACAAGCACAAGGGATGATATCCCAGGCAAAATCGGTTATACCCACAAACGCTACATCAACCACCAAACTGGCTATAACTAAAAAACATCTCTCTCAATTAAAGAATACTATAGATTCAATAGATCCTTATGATAAGGTGGCTAGTCTTGTCCAGAAGACGATCTATCCGGATTTAGATGCAGAGCCATTATATCTTATTCTTGGCAACATATTAAATAAGTCTAACGCCTAGATATGTCTAATATTATCTAAACGTCTACGCTTGATAAAGACTTTTTATGTTCTTAGGCTAATACTTAATTGTGTCAAACGACGTTAGGACGGGTGTATGTGTGGGGATCTGTGAGACAATTCCTTATAAGTAAGATATTGTGTAAATTACGTATAGTGCAAGGAAACAAATCATCCACAATGATGTTTTGTATTATAATAGCAGTAGTGCTTGCAACCACAACCGCAGCAACAACAGCAGGTGCCGTTGTTTCTTCTCCTTCGACATCATCGCAAAGTAATCAAACTGCGAGTAGTGTTCACAAGATAAATCAACAACCTTACAACGCTACAGAATATATGATATCCGCATTTAAAACTGCAGACACACTTTTGATACAAGCGTTAGAGGATTTGAATATGAGTAAGATTCAAGAAGCTCATACCCAATTGAGTATGGCTAAAACGCAAATCGAACAATATCAATTAGCATCTCTTGATACAATGTCTAACCCTGTCCTTCAGTTATCAAGAGAGCATTTGTTGGCTGCTGAACAAGCCTTGAAGGCGGGAAATACTGATCAAGCAATTTCAGAATTAAATGTGCTCAGACAGCTGAGATTGCTGCATCAGCAGGGAATGATGATAATGAAACTTCCTATGGCTGGCGAGCTGAATTCTACGTTCAATTCATTAGAATCCCATTTGCTGACAGCCGATGAGAATATAAATGGTTACAACATCCAAGGAGCAATTTCAGAATTAAACCTTGCTAATGATCAGCTATATGCACATCAACTAGCGATGCTTAATGTCGTATATCCGTTTTTTAGTAATACAAGAATACATTTGAAGCAGTCTATCGATGATATAAACTCAGGCAATACCCAAGGGGCAATTTCAGAATTAAAAAGAGCGGATAAGTTACTGAGAGGTCACGAACAAGGTATGTTGATGATGGTAGGAAGGATACGATCATCCGATGTAACATAAAGTACTAACTCATGATCAAACATAGTGGACGGTAGCATTTCGTAACGTAACATCCGAAGCGTTATTTTTCATTGGTGCCTGAACTTTGGAATTATGATAGAAAAGTTCAGTGCAACAGTACGCGTAGGCGGCTGCTTCTTAACGACACACTCTTTACATGTTGTTGCATGCTTGTCTTTTGTTTTTTCATTAATCTCAAATTCGTATCCCGAATAGGGTTATCAGATAAAATACAAATGTAGACATGAAAATAAAATGCTTTACAAATTACCACTGCAAGGGAACATACACACATCGCAAGTCGGTAGGTCTTATCGATATTTATCAGCTCTAACTTTTTTCCACTGATTTTCTAACCATTTGATTAATTTGTGCCGTAATAATAATAGACTCATAATGACAGGTTCGCTTGGAAATGGCTGGCCTTTGGCAAAAAAATTAAATAAATTTAACGATTATATATTGTTATATCCATTGATGATTGAGGATGATATGAAGTTAACACGTGAACATATTTTTATTTTGGCTGTAATTGCTGCAACACTAATAATAATTGAAGTGGTACCATATCTAATACCCCACTAAACCATTTCTTGGAATCAGAAATCAGCAGAGTTGGACCAGCATCCCTTCGAAAACTTAAAGGAAAGTTTCACAAACTGATCTTATTTCTTGACCGAGCACCACAGCATTGTCGTTCGAAGAAGGTCAAAGTATATTTCGGAAAAATAATGACGTAGAGATAGTAGATATGCTAGTCCGGGAAAGAGTCAGATTCATCTAGAAGAATTATAATAAGTCAGTTATATTATTAAGCAAGTATTATTTTAATATGAGAAACGAGTTAAATTTCTATACTTCGAATTTCCGAAGAAATTTTATCTTTTTTGATCGGTCTACCGATTGCTTCTTGGTCTTTCCGAAAAACTTCGATAAATATATCAGACTAAGTTGAAAACCTCAACGATAATATCGTATTAGAAAAACTACAATCGATACGCTTTCTTAATACATCATTAAAAATTAATTCTAAAACCGTTTTTTTGAATAACGAATAATTCTCCCCCAGATCATGTTTTAAAATATATGTATGTGTATCGCCTTCGTTTCATACGCACATCTAACCAAGACAAGAAAGAATCCAAATCCATCTTATTCTTCATAAATAAAGCAGCATCGTTTGTAGCATTCTTACCTATACTCGTTGCTAATTCTATTATTTCTTGTTTGCTCATTTTTTTAAAAAGCTCAACTGCAACAGGTCTAAGAAATGATATCAGTCCAACTTTGGATTCATACATGTCCCATTCTACGTATCTTTGAAGAATTTGATTAATCATTGCATTCAGACTTATTTTACGACGCCCAGACTCTGCACGTAGCGTATTAATAACATTCTCGTCTAATCGAAAGGTCATTGTTGTAGTGCTTTTGCTGTGGTCTGTATGAGGGAACGAATTAGACATATAACAAATGGATCGATATCGCAGCTCTAAAAGTTTTCTGCTATAAACATGGACTATGACTGTGACCTGTTGAAAAATATGCGATAAGACAAGGACAAAAGAGATAAAAAGAAAGAATCATCGTAGATTTGAAAGCTGTTGTACCGGAAACGAGACAATATGGATAGACAAGATCGGCTGAAATAATAGGTTTTTGCAACTATTACGATTATTGATTCAAATACAAACTGTTGTTGATCGTCGTTTCGCGTCTTGTACATTCTTAGATAATGTGATCATTTTCGAATGGTGCTAATCTCTCTCACTTCGGTTGAAGACCGAGACGTGCGCCCTCACAGGATATCCTGGTTTTTCCTGGATATCCTCCTGTGCGCTTCTCGAAGTGTAAAGGAAATCTAGCGCTCCTTCTGGGCCCAACTAGGCTATTAGAATAGATTCATTTCTTATCCATCATTCTAGTAATGTGGTCCTCTTCGTGCGGAGTCATAATATTGCTCGGTAGTATACTAGTAATATAGACCGCTCGCCACTTATAATATCCTTTAATTTCTTTAAACACATTTTGATGTTTAAGAATGTTAAAGAATTTCACGCCCTTAACACCTAGCCCTGCATGGGACCAGCAATAGTCCGGGCCCAAGTAATGGTGTGATAGCATCTACATAATTAAGACCATTATGTCACATTTCAACTGCCGTGTAGAGTGTAACAATTGTTCTGCTTCTCGTAGGACGGTAAAGGGTGGCGATATGGGACAAGGAGATGGCTTCGTTGGGCTAGTGATCTCATGACTATCGAAGACAAGCCATCTGAGGCCCAGGTCCCCTTGCGAGGCGCATGTATTGCAGATTGAGTTCCACAATACTCAAAGTGGCGGTATAAAGTAAGCATCTATTTGCTTGGGTGTTTCTTTCTTTGTAATTCCAGGGCGTTAATTACAACATTTACAAATTGCCTCTCATGATTAACGGTAAGAGCTCGTATCTTCATATCATCTAGGGGACATGATACTATATAAAAACCGAAATTGGTTCTGTTTTACCATTTGTTAAGATAATGCGACGGCTGTGTTATGATATAACGTACCAAACCAGGGTCACGGGCCCTAGTCTGGGAACAAGAACACATCAAACCATTATATCCTGATTGTATATTTGATTCTTATGGAATGATCCTCGTCTTTGGTTATATACTAACGCAAGGATTAGGGAGTATGCCTGACCAGGATTCTGGTAGTAATAGATATTGCAAAAGGAAATACACGATTATGACCGATAATGTAAAGGAGTCATCGGAATGGTAGTCTGGATAGTCCTAGTCAGTACACTATTTATGTTGCCGCTACATGAAAGCCTTGTCGGCAAATAATAAGGGTTTAGTTTCCATTCCTCTGCGAAAGCAAGGTTCATCATTGCCCAAGATGAAGGGCTAATTGGCTTCTCGCTACCATTGATGCCAACCCTCTATATCTGGCCAGTGGTAGGCCAGACAAACCTACTATAAGATTACAGAGAAAGGGCTGAAAATATTGTCACCGGTACCTGTCCCAGTAGTAGTGATTACAGGATATGATATGTATAATCTAGGAACTTTGTCATTTGACTGTATCAGACTGCTGTAATATACTGTATGAGTATATTTTGGGATAGTAAAGTATGGCCTATAACTTAGGTCTGTTCCCTTGTATTTTTGATATGTAGTTTCGTTGACATTGCTTATCCAATTTATTTTACCGTTTTTATCTAACCACATATAAAAATCTGTCAGATCACTTGAGGAGTGTTGTCTACTGTTTATGACGATGTCTGCTCTTTTGTATTCATTATTGTGTATAGCAGGGGATTCAGTAAGTGTTTGTAAAAGAGCACCAACAGTTTGTAATTTATTTGCTAATATTTGTGAAACGCCATGTACTTCAATTCTG
>JBAVTY010000166.1:0-7716 GCA_049696495.1 Candidatus Nitrosopolaris sp. | reverse complement strand
TCAGTAACCTTTACCTTGAGCCTGTGCCCAACTTTTCCGTTCTCTATAAAAATTACAAAACCCTGTATTCTAGCAATTCCATCTCCCTTTCTGCTAATGTCAGTAACATCTACTTCATATTCCTTACCTACTTCTACCGGTTTCGGCCCAGGTGAACCTCTGCTGCCCCCACCACCATAACTTCTACCCGTGCCTTGGCCGTAGCTACTGTCTTTACCGTAACTCATATGTAATCGTGTTTGGTTCTTGTCCTAATATAAAGATCGTAGCCTAACACTTCTGAGCAAGAAAGTAATCTTCTGCGATGACTCTACCAGTTCTTCGAGCTTTTGCTTCCTGGAATAGGAATGGCGAGAGATAATTGATAATACTTTCAAAAAGCAACATATTTTTGTAGGCTTTATCAAAGGTTATATTGAGAAGCTAAAGGAACTCATTGATTATAGAATTAATGGGTGCCTTCGGATAATTGAATCTTTGAATGTATCTCCGCTCCACGGTAGTAACAAACCGTTTTATCCTTTTGATATATTTCCCGGGTAATGTTCCTAAGATGGTCTATGAAATCAGTACTTATTCTAGATTTATTTATTTGAATTTGATCTTATTCACGTACGGTGCTGATAGATCCATTGGTGGGTCATCACATTCGAGTATTTGTAAAGTACGAGGTTGGTAGGCTTATATCTAAGAGAGAACACATCGACAGCTGACATGGAATTTATCAGGGCCCAGAGTGAGACCGGACGTGTAGTCTATTTTATAGACCAGTAGTCGTGATCATATTCAAGGCCCTATCTCTGCACCTGTAACATTAATAGAATATGGCGATTATGAATGTCCCTATTGTGGACAGGCTTATCAAATTATCAAGGAAATTCAAAAGTATCTTGGCAACAAACTGCGGTTTGTATTTCGCAATTTTCCACTTCACAATTCACTTCTACGAATTTGCAGAGGCTTTGTTCCTTTTGTCCTTGGTGTAGTTAAACGATTTATGAGGTAGGATGGGTATTACTGCCAAGACCATATGATAGCAATACTTGTATCTGCCAAGGGATATTAGAGAAAGCATTAGAATTCGCCCAGGTGAATGGTTTTCGCTGTAGAGTCAGGTATTGAAGATATATTGGCAATGGTTGTCGTCAGCTTTACTGGCATTATCTAGTTTATCCTCCTTGTCTTCGTCGTATCTGTAAAACTAACTCCGATATATGAACCCGCATCATAGGCGGGTTCGGTGGTTTCCGTTGTGCTAGCACTCGTAAATTAGAATCCTACAACATAATGGTATGATGGCCCAGCTTTAAAGTTTTTGCGAACATGATATTCTTACTATAAAATATAGCACAAAAAAGAGGAGGAATGACATATATGAATCAGGAATCAGCATGGTACTATAACACCGGTAACTTATATCCTACATAGTCAGAACCCGATACCGGTACTAGCGAAGAGCATCTCTGCACCGAACTTCTGCGCTTGGGTGTACGCCCTAGCTGCGAGCTCCTGGCCCGAGATACCGGTGGGAAATCCCAAGTAATTTTCGATTCTTGAGTTTGAACCTGCTTGGCCGCCTGGCGAGCTCGTTTCAAGCAGCAGAACGTCAAGCCCTTCTGAAGCGCCATATATAGCCGCAGCCAACCCCGAGGAACCGGCCCCACTTAGACGAATCAATCCATGTTAGCATTCATGTAAGGACATGACGATTAACACCATTAGAACTAGTTCCAAGGAGAGAAAGGTTGGAGCAGTCAGGAATCGTTACTGGCTCTTCATGACAGCTTTGATCTCTGCCTCAGGGTCTGTATGCCGGTCCCCAAAAAGATCAATCATCACTTTTTCAATCTTGCCGGTGAATCGTGCGCCTGGTTTATATTCGTCAGTTACTGGCGTGCCTGTGTCAATCCCTATATCAAAACCTTCGTAATTGGCATACATGAACTTAACGGTACGAGGGATTTGACCTTCACCTACTTTTTCATCGTTTATGTACAGCCTACCTATACCACCTGCACCGAACTTTTCCTGACCTGTCTTTTCAAATTCAAATCTAAGCATTACGTTTTTTCCAGCAGGCACTTCTTTTTCAGATCGTACGTAGTAAAGTTCGCCCATGCAGTTAATGCAGTATATGAATCGCCGATCCTTTATGTACAGGGACCATCCAGCACCAAGCCCACCTAATGCGCAAATTGGACCTTCAACTTTTCCATCAGCAGGAATCTCAACTTCAGCAGTAATGCGGTGTGAACGGTTCTTTGTATGCGGCTGACTTTGCGGCGGTAGTCTTACAGTTCCAGGATAGTAGGTATACGACGTTCGTTCCTTAACCCCGCCCCGTGCAACGATAAGACGCTCTTGGAGTCGATCATCTAATGGCAATACATTATACTTGCCTGCTTCAGCCCACCACAATTCCACTAGTTGCCGCACCTTTTCGGGATGTTTTTCAGCCAAATCATGGCATTCTGAGATATCTTCTTCTAGGTGATATAGCTCCCATTTATCTTCGTCAAAGCTCCACTTTGATCCACTTTCCCATGGAAGCCTCCCATGGTATGTTACTGCTTTCCAACCTTTATGCCATATTCCTCTATTTCCAAGCATTTCAAAGTACTGTATCTGCTTTGTTGTAGGAGCATCGGCATCATTAAAGCTATAAAGCATACTAACACCTTCTATCGGTGCTTGAGTGTATTCGCCTATTTGGGACGGCGGTTCAACTCCTATAGCTTCTAAAATAGTTGGCACAATGTCGATAATATGATGGAATTGAGTGCGTATCTTGCCTTTGTCTTTGATTCCTTTTGGCCAATGTATTATAAGAGGATCTTTTATACCGCCGTTGTGGGTATATTGCTTGTACCACTTAAATGGAGTATCACCTGCCATAGCCCAGCCAACAGGGTAATGATTGTAGCACTTCGTTCCACCGAGCTCGTCTATTTTCCTCAGGTTTTGTTCTATTGTTTCTGATTCTGCGTTGAACACTGATACCTCATTGAACAAACCAGTTACCATTCCCTCTGCACTTGCACCATTGTCAGAGCATACAAACATGAGTGTGCTTTCTAACTTGCCAATCTTCTGTAGAAATGCAATGAATCGTCCAATCTGATCATCAGTATGACTTAAGAAGCCAGCATAACATTCCATCATTCGAGCAAACAATCTCTTCTCATCAGCTGACAAGTCATCCCATTTTTGTACTCCTTCATTAGGTGGTGCTAGTTCTGTATTCTTGGGTACAATACCCATCTTCTTTTGTCTTTTCAATGTCTCTTCTCTGACCTTGTCCCATCCTTTGTCAAACTTTTCCTTGTACTTGTCAATCCACTCTTTTGGTACGTGATGCGGCGCATGACATGCACCGAAAGCCAGCCACAAAAGCCATGGTTTCTCAGGGTCGACAGACTCGTGATTGCTTAGAAACAAAATCGCTTTGTCTACCAAATCAACACTTAGATGATATCCTTCTTCTGGAGTCTTTGGAGGTAAAATTGGGTGATTGTCCCATACAAGGGGAGGGTACCATTGATTACAGTCTCCTCCCAGAAATCCATAAAATCGGTCAAAGCCCATCATCTCCCCTGTGGGCCAGCGGTCAAATGGTCCTTCTGGTCCCACGTCGGTATCCGGTGTGTTGTGCCATTTCCCAACACAGTAAGTGTTATAACCATATTGGCGTAACATGGCTCCAATAGCCGCCTTTTCTTTTGGCATGATGCCGTTATATCCAGGGAAGCCTGTAGCAAGTTCAGTGATAGAAGCCATTCCCACTGAGTGATGGTTGCGGCCTGTGAGTAAACATGCTCTTGAAGGAGAACACAACGCAGTGGTATGCCAGTTGTTATATAGTAACCCATTTGCTGCAAGTTTATCCATATTTGGAGTATCTATAGGACCGCCATAGCAACTCAACCAACCAAAACCTACATCGTCTAGTACAATGTAGACGATGTCTGGAGCATCAGTGGGTGCGTGAGTCGGTTGCGGCCACCATGGCTTCGAGTCTTTCCAAGTACGTCCTATAGTACCTTTAAATTGAGTATTCATACTAGGTAGCTAGCCAGCTACAAATATTTAAGAATGATTGATCTATAACATTGTAATAGTCAATCCTTTCGATTTGGATGAAATTCAACTTATGCTTGCTTGCCGATCCGGCTCATGACTAGTACCGTATCGGGTTACGGTTGTATAATCATCCTTAGTTATATACTTTCCGGCTCGTCGTACCAGTCCGGTTATACTATTGTATAATTATAGCCCCGTAACAGTTCTAACGAATCTATAGCATATGTAATATGTATGTAACTAATAAGTCAGCTTTAAGCTTGGCTGAAACATTCTAAGAATATGAGCGATCTCATTTAATTCCTGTTATATGAGCAGCGCTAAAAGATAGTCAAGGCGACGCCGCGCCGACCCTAGTTGCAAAATGTCTAGAACGAACAGTATTCGACGCTGATTCTACAGGATTAGAGGAGTGTGCGAACAAAGCACCCAAACGTCATCATAAATCATAAAGATTGTGGTAAACATGATCATGGTGATAATATATTATTGGTTGTATGAGGGGCCGACTAATAGCAGATGTATAGGTGTGTCGCTTTCAAGGGCCTTGGTAAACATCCACTTGATGTCCTCATATCCGGAGATATCATGGAAGGTATCTTTGTGTTTGAACAGACGTAATATTTTCATTTTCATACTATCTTGCACCACCATCTCCAATTTTTCGAATTAGCGTTCTTTCTTTTTCTTTTAACATTTTAATATCATCACACATCTTCTCAATATACTTAATTGCATCGTCATCCATTGGTATTCTACTGAACATTTCTTCAACGGTTTGTACGTTATTATTATCCTTCATCTTGTTCTAACGAATCCTACAAGCATTCCAGTCGCAAGTCCTCCTAATGGAATACACCTTGCAAATTGTTTAAATCGATATTTTCTGACCATGATTGTGTCACGCTGTTTGATATGTCATTTCCTAGTTTATCCCATTTAATTTCTCCAACATATCCATATTTCTGCAGCATTTCAATGCCCAAAAAGAATGCGCCCGCTAAGAAACCAAATATGTGAGTAGAAATTGTTTATCCAACTTCTTTACAGCCTCTAGCCCCATAGGTATTCCGCTATTGGTAGCTGCTGAAACACTATCATCATAACCATCCAAAAATCCATCTCTATACTGAGAACTACGATGCTTGAGGAACCTAAAATCTGGATGTGCTTGCTCTGTACATGTATCAATTACATGCTCGGCATATTTTTGACCTGCTTTGACGCCCTGCCAGTGCGGTATATAAGACTTATATGATTGCTCATAAGCCACATTATATGGTATCCTAGTCAATTAAGGTGAAAATCAGGCGGACAGATCATTGTCGAAAGTGTGGCTATATGGTGCGCACTTTGAACATTTTCTTTTATCGTTTCGCTTTAGCCGCCTTGTATTATGTTCCTTTGTACGGTTTAGTAACTTCGACACCATCTGCGGTACCAATGATGATAGGTCTTAGATAACTATCGAGATTCTCTTCGTTGTTTGGATCTAATCTTTTTTTTATTTCAGATTTATCCAACGAAACAAATTCAGTCTTGTGATTTTCAGATGCATGAATAATAAAAAATGGTTGAATGGGTTGTTCTTGCGTTTGTGTTATTTAGTAGCCGTAGTCGCCGTACCCACCGCCGTAAGGTCCGTTGCCGCCACCGTACCCACCGCCGTAAGGTCCGTTGCCGCCGCCGTACCCACCGCCGTAAGGTCCGTTGCCGCCACCGTACCCACCGCCGTAATAGTGGTGGTGGTGATGGTGATGGTGATGGTAGCCGACGTAGCCGGTATAACTGCCATAGCCGACGACGCCACCATAACTGCCATAGCCGACAACGCCACCATATGCAAATGCTTGGTTTACAATTATAGCATCTAATGCAAACAGTATTGTTACTGCTGCAATGGCCATAGTACTGAAAGTAATGGTTGTCTTAGAATCCATCGATCTATTAAGACGAATGGCAGATATAGGCATTTAGAACCATCACTCTTGATTATAATTCCTAATTTCTAGAATACAACAATTATACCGGTATGAACATCCGGTGTCATATTCATACCTGCTTGTATTTCTCAACGAGATCATTATAATCAAATGGCATTTACTTGTCCCTTATGTATCATCAATGTCAAAGAGCAACCAAATATTAAATCATATTCAATCGCTATCATCCATATCAAAACCTTTACCTCTTAGAGGCAACTTTGTGACCTCCTCTATACAGATCCGGACATAGAGCATTTTTCGAAAAAGTCTTGAACTATAAATCAAATTATAGGATTTACGGGAGCCCTGTTCTGCGAAATTTATAGAAATGATTTGATACATAGATTGATTTTATTTAATGGTATTTGGTTTCTCATTTGTATAGTTTTCAGGAGGGAATACGGTTTGCACGACCGAAGACACACGATATATTGTAACGGAAGCATAAACAATTAAAATGTAGGTATTTTGGAACAGCTGGAACTAAAGGGTTGGGCCATTCGTTATTTTTGTCATTTTGTCATTATAATTGCTAAAATAGCGCGGAAATTAAAGCATAGAAGAGGAAAGTATTTTTCAGAATCTGTTAAGGAAATGTGAGCTCATAGATATGTGTAGCTCTATCTATAGCTAAATAATAGCAAAAAAGAGGAGAATATCTTAAGAGGATCCGGAAAGTATAGATTAATGCGCTAGTCTAGCTATTTTATAGTTAAAGAACATAAAAGTATATCTTCACACACAAATAGATTTAAACCAATAACAGCTATGAGCGTTAACAAGGACACAAGCAATTTTTGTATAACAAAAAAATTCCTCAAAATAGATAGAATGCCGAACAATTGTGCAAACGACTGCAAACAATATGTTTTGCCTCCGTGTTCAGTAAACGGTCTTAATGATGTTAATCTCTTTTCCATTTGATTTTCATCTTGTGAGCAAGTCCGACTCTTGCAATATTATCCATCATTAATTAGAAATGTCACCTATATACACCCTTGGACCTTCTTTTAAATTAAATTAAATTAAATTATACACCTATGCTAGGAAGTGTATATCCTATAGAGATATAGCTGACAATTAGAGGTTTGTAACGTGTTGTACGGTTTTGACACAATAAAGTTAAACTATAAAAAAAGATGTAAGCGAGATCCTATCTCCCACTGCTGCTGTCTGATTTGTTAATTTCTATGGTGATTTTATCGCCAACTTTTATGGCCATATCCTCGTACTCTCTCATACTAATTTTGAATGTTGGGGAATCCGTTAGCGGGCCGCCTCCGCCCATCGCCCTAGATATATTTCCCATTGCTTTTGGCAAATTTTTCATCAAATCCTCTGGCGACGTAAATGCCATCATATTCATACCAAACGGATTCTGAGGCAGTAACTTTTGGATATAAGTAGGTGAATTTAAGAAAACACGATAAAACTAGACAATATTATAATATACAGTTAAACTGACATACCGACATAAAGAAACAATAACGGAATCCGAATCTCTTCAAAACATGAAACATTTTATTGGGCGCCAACAAGTTAGGTATCGTGGACTTTTTCATTTGATCTAGACATTATGGTTCAATACAAAGCAGGAGCACGAATGCAGACATTCATATACTTGAATCGGTGTGTCACTAACATAGCTTAA
>JBAVTY010000165.1:0-2433 GCA_049696495.1 Candidatus Nitrosopolaris sp. | reverse complement strand
GTAATAGTCCTTCTTTTATCTTTGGATTTGATTCTCTATCGTATAGTTTAGCCGATTTCAGTCTTGAAGATGTCTCCTATTAGAAATTTTCTACATGGTCGCGTCTCCGAAGTTGCTCTCCAGGGCCTTTATCGAAATTTATACTAGTAACATTATTAGAAAAGATCGTTTTTATCTCAGCCGGAATTAATTGTTGTTCTCCTTGTCTTATGACTATATTGTTTGGAGATGTTGATATGTTTATAGGAGAAGGAGGGATAGCAACCCAGCTAGTAAAATCTCTAACTTCGTTTGATTTGTAGGATTCCGCTGTATAGAATAATATACCGTATTCGCTAGGATAATATATAGAACTCAGATTTAATCGTAATTTAACATATCCTGGCCCTATTTTAGAACCACCAAAAGGTTCTGTATAGTTTACCTTAGACTCTACAAGCACATAAGCACCTGTTGATGATAGTTGATATAAATACTCACTCCATTTTCCATTAACTGCTTCAATATAAAAGTCGTAATTGGCTCCGTGATATCCCGTGTTTATATTCGCGCTAGCAAGTTAGCGTTATCCGACCACGCCACGGGGAGGCCTTGCCATGTGGTCATTTTTTAGAACCTCTACAGTCATGTTTTTCCATAAACCATCTGTCGTCTCTCAATCTGCAATTCTCACAAGCAAAAATATCAGAGTGGTGATGTATACGGTAAATACGTTTGGTCGTGGCTACCGTCGTTGTTGCTGCGAGGCCCGCTCCCGAAACCGGTGTAGGCGATGTAGGCTGTGTAGGCTCTAGAGTGGATTGGGGCTGATTATTAGACCAAAAGAAATCAAGATTATTCGTATTTGTATTATTATCATGAATTTTTTGTGTTCCTATTCCAGAGGCACACGTAATCGCTTCACTCTTTTCGTTGCGATAATCTGCTGGTGGTTTTGGGGTATCCTTACTAAAGCCTACATTGGCATAATGCCATAATGCCGTTCTTTGCCTAGTTTATCAAGATCCAATATCTTACTGAGCCGGTATATCTCGTCTAAAGACGCTCCTCGATTCTGCAGCTCCATTAACACCATTCCTTCGGAAGATACCGATAAGACAAAATTTTTCCATCTAATGCTCCCAGGCGATTTGTTCATCATACGACATCTGGCGCGTGCCGTATATCAGATGACCCTGATGGACTTTGTAATTCAGATTCTTGCTGATAGGATGGCCAAGGAATTAATGAATGATCAAGCACTTTTCTGGTAGCCTTGTCGTTGTTGCTAAGTATAATCGTTCGTTTGAACGGTACGAATACATGTGACGCATGAATCGCTACGACGTTCTGTTTGCATTCAATTGCAAACTATAATAAAGAAGATTCTACACAAGTTTCTATATATCATAACGTTAAGGTAAAAAATCATGCAAACAAAAATAACGTCGCTACTCATTCTAACCCTTATTGCTGGAGTAATATTACTGGTTACAGGAACGAGTATTAAAATGGCATTTGCACAGGCGAACTCTCCATATGGAAACCCTCCATATGAAAACCCTCCATATGAAAACCCTCCATAGATGACCCTGAATAATTTTGTAACCCAGATTCTTGCTGGAATTAATGAATGATCCGGCTCTATTTTTGTGCCACATTCCTGACTACTGACGAGCAGTCACAAGTAGATCTTTCCCGAGATCTATCTTCTCTTTGTCAGTATCAGTAAACAGTGATGAAAATAGCTGCGGTAGTTATTGTATTGTTTTTTGTGGCTACGCTTGCATCTGCAGAGTGTGGGTAGATGTAAGGCTCTAGGCATTTGCTACTACACAGTGCGGACTGCAACTTGAAGGGTTATGAAATACGCTGTTTTCTACAGATTCCTTTTGCGATCGTGGCCAATATTGTGTAGGTGGTTCCTCGCCAAATAAGACCGTGTAATCCTGAAGAAGCTGCATATAACCTCCGAAGTCATTTGGTTTGTCGCTTGGAATTGATGGAGCATGATGTATATAATGTCCTGCTACAAGGTAACAAAAATCATGATATATCTTTGTAAAAAGTATGAAGCTATGCCACAATTCATCCATAGGACCACTCATCACATACTTTGTACTAGAATTAATCACAGATAAAGCAAGAAACCTCTTTATTTCTCGTTCATGCTCACGGGCTGTCTCGATTGGAAGGGAATGTTCCATACAGTATTTTCTTAACAGATCGTCCATGGGAAAGGACATTGCAGTCTCGATTATTTTCGCCTTGTTGTCTTGTTTATAATCATTGACTTGATTGGTCATATTCTATATTACTAATTTCTATATACTTTTTTACGTTATCGCTAAATGTATAATTAGAAACCTATGTCAAAAATCAGAAATATTTAGTTCTAGGTGCAAAATGAATCGCACATGGTCATAGACTATGCCAATCTACCTAGAATAAGAC
>JBAVTY010000164.1:0-1828 GCA_049696495.1 Candidatus Nitrosopolaris sp. | reverse complement strand
ATAGAGCGCAGTACTTACATCTGTAAAACAGGGCGTTGTGTGTTTCCAACTGACCTGAACATCTATCACACTTCAACCTCAGCTTTACCACAATTTAACCCTCTTTGTCCAAGACGACTATTTCATTGAACACCCAATTCAGTGTCTCTATCTTTGGTATTAGTCTATCAGTATTTTCTCTCTCATGTGTGTTGTCCATTTCCTCTTCTATTTGTTCGATTTTGTGTTTGATCCTTTCTTCAACCTCTGCTAAATAATCCATTGATCGAAGTTCTGGATCTTTTGATATATCTGTTGGAGGATGTCAGGGAGAGGGGGTGATATCGCATATTGAAATGCATTGCCGACACTCTCGACACACACCTAATTCTGTACACGATTCAAAATAGGCTTGCATATGTCGACAGTGTCGTTAGCACAACACATACATGTTGTCGGGTTAAGATTTCTACGTCCAATTCTTAGCATCATTGCTTTCTTCAGTAGAACTTTTTTTCTTGTAGCCGGAACTTGTAGTAGTGTTAAGATAGTTAGCCATAGTACGAATACTCAGGTTTTCGCTTAAAGGGAATAAAGAGGATAAAGAATGAACATTATCTGCTTTATTCATATGTGAAAGATCTTGATAGTGCAATAAAAAATAAACATACCAAAAAGAAAGGAGCATAAAGTGAATCTACTATACTTAGAATCATGAATTGGTAAAGGTACAGTTGTAGAACATTTGAGATACGAATTATTGCGATGTTAGTAAGAACGAAATCAAGAATTGAAATAACTAACGTAACAAGAAACAGTAACAGCAATTTTTTCCTAGTATCCTTGAATACAATATCACGAGTTAATCTCCTTAAGGATTCTACTAAACCATACCGAATATCATGTTCGTTTATCACGTACTGGACCATCCATGCACTAAACAAGAACGAAGTCAGTGTAGACAATAGGACTATGACAACACCAGGAGGAATAATGTTGATGATGTCGTGGTAAGTTGTAACCTTAAACGTATACATGGAAAAACTATCAGACCTTAGGCTATAAGCCTCACGTATTTGGCCTTCATAACTACCAATGAAATAGAGTACTAAGGAATAGATTGCATAAATTGCTAAAAGCTCTAAAACTCCTACGCTATGATTAAGTCCACCTAAGCTGACGGATTTCCTTGATAGACCCAATTGAAAATAAGTAATCATGAATGCAGCGAAAAATATGCCAAAAAGTATAATATTTGGAAAAAACACTTTGTTGCCATTACTGTAGTAGAGTTCCCCCGTGAAAATAACCTCTACTATAATCGATAATGCTGAACCAGCAAAAGGCAACAAGAACAGGATGGGATTTTTAGAAAGCACAAACAAGCTCTGCTTAAAAAATGTGGCATGAGTAGACATCTATAACTAGCTGATACCGGCTGCCTCTTTAAAATTAGATCTCCATGAATCAAGTTTTTTATTTTTATATCAATCAATAATTACTCATCGGAATGTAAGAAATATCAAGCGAGTACCAGTCAGCATTTGGATATGAATAAGCGAGTACCAGTTATTTACGTTGTTTACTATCAAAAGAAATTACAATCAGGTTTAGAACCTGAAACTTAAAAGACCAGAAACTAGAATGAGTTGTAAATGGAAGTACTTCTGGGCTGTTCAGGTTGGAATTATCCTGATACTGCAGACAAAGGTGGTTGGACTGGCGTATTTTATCCTGACAAGGATACCAAAAGGCTTCGTTATTATTCACAATTCTTTAACACAGCAGAGATGGACTCTACTTTTTATGACAGATTCTATTCTCAAATGACAAAAGGCACATTCATTGG
>JBAVTY010000163.1:0-1823 GCA_049696495.1 Candidatus Nitrosopolaris sp. | reverse complement strand
ATACTTTAGATGTAGGCGATAATGATTGGAAGGGAGAACGAGGTGACATAAATCAAGCAATGGTAGTCAAATATTTGGATATTAATAAACTAGAGAACTCAATATTTTATATCTGTGGCCCTCCTGGCATGCTGATAGCATAGCTAACTATCTATCTAAATCAGGCTTGAGTGGTGATGGATATGACACAACCAACGTCCATTTTCTACAATCGTTAATCCACCATCAGTATGTCTCATTATATGATCTGCGTGCCCCTTTACCAATGGTGTATCGGATTCACAGAATTCACACTTACCTTTCGCTCTCATACATATCGCTAACCGTTCAATCTCATTGAAGTGACGCTGTCTATCCTTACGCTTCATATTCGGGATAAATCGTAATAATTAAGATGCCATTATTTCGTACTTTTCTTTAACATATAAGAACGCAAATTTCCTAAAATACGCATAACGAACAAAAGGATCTGTACTTCGTTCATTAGCGGAAACTAGATGTAAGATATAACACTGCCCTTGTTCCATTCTTTGATAAAAAAGCCAACACCACACATGTTAACTGATTGGTTTTATCGGATGAGGGTGAAGATGTCATTTACTTACTGAGAAGCCTAAATCCTTGATTTCCAACTCTATGCGCTTAAGTCTAATTGATTGTAAATCTCTACGTGCTCGCGAGTGGTCTTCATGTGACAATCCTCCGCAGCTTAATAATCGATGTAATTCTTCTTCTAAATGTTTCAAATGCTCGATCTCACGTTCTATTGATGGCATTCTTTTACTCACTTGTTTAATTGGTATAAGATAAGATGATTTCTTTTCTTTTTATCGTTTTTGTTTTTGTCATATTTCAGTCATTCATAGCATTATTTCTGTCGCCTAAACATTTTATTGAAAGTTTTAAACGCGTTATCCATTATATTAGCTTGTAGCATAATAGTTATAGCTCCCGTCCTTTTCTTGTTATCCTATGCCGCTAAATAAGTCATGACTATAACCGGGACCTGTTTTGATTGATGTGACCTTCCTGAAAAAGCCAATATATATCTTTATCCATTTAACAAGGAATATCTTATCTAATTCGTCTATGCAAATAATCTGCGGCCTCTTCTCTTCTAAGACATCTAATATTCGGTTTGTTGTGTTACTGCCATCAAAGTATACTCCTTTCTTGTATTCTGTCATTCCAAGCAGAAAGAGAGTCTTGGCACTAGCAGGTGGCCCGGCGAATAGCAAGTTGTAATTGTCTTCAGCATCTAGCGGACGATAATCCTCGTCGCCCCAACCGCTTCGGGGATCAGTGCAGGAACGGTTCCAAGGTCAGGGCCAAATGCTGGAATGAGCATCCTTCCCAACAACGTCATTCCCTTCGAAGAAATTGGGTTTACCATATCTCGTACCAAGAGCTACTTTCGTATGAGTTTTTAGCATTCCTACCAACTATACAAAAAATGATTGACTCATTTGAGGTAATAAAATGATGCCCTTATACTTTTCGAATCCAGGCATGATTTCTTAGGCCGCATTCATTCATTCATTCAATTGGATTTAGATTTCCTCCCCCATAAATCTCGAACCGTAGTCGCTAAAATATACGAAGGTATTTTATTGAGATTACAAGAGGGACTTCGTGAAGAATGTCAATAACATACAACTATAGTAAGCAGAATCTTACCGATGGTCTGCCAATTATACTAGCTGACTGTTTGCGTTTTCCTGATTAAACCATGTCTATCTACTTTTACAAGATGGTTCATTGGCTATGATAATATCAAGCTGTAAGAAAGTAGTTATTCTTATGACACATGGTTATGGTTGTTC
>JBAVTY010000162.1:0-2706 GCA_049696495.1 Candidatus Nitrosopolaris sp. | reverse complement strand
CATCATAGAAGATACGCAGAAAGTCGGTGACTTCCTAGAGGAACTTGCACCATTAGAGCAGAAGGTCCTTGCTGTAATTATCGAATCTCCCGCCCCCATTAAACTAACCTTGGCAAATGGTGGCAGGGAGTGGCTTGATGATATTGCACGTACTTGTACCTATCAGGGTTATTCAGTTGCGTTTGAATTTAATCACTCATCTTGGTTTCAAGATTTAACATATAATCTCCTATATAAACACAAAGCAGCAATAGTTTGGTCTAGCTTTAGTAGTAGATACTCTAATCCTATTATGACAGCGCATTTTCTGTATCTTAGGATTAATGGAAATGAACGAAAATGGATTGAGAAAGTAAAGGAAAAGGAAAGAGAACTAAATGGTGTGGGTAAAGCCCTTGACTTTGCAATAATAGTTGTTGATAACCCTGCAAAAGCAAATCACATTCTAAAACTGTTAGATTTACCTGCGAAAAAATATGGTCATAGTCAATGGATTGGTAAAGTGATAATGCATGTAGACCTTGATTCGTTTTTTCCCTCATGTGAAGAGCTAAGAGATCCAACATTGAAGGGAAAACCACATGCTGTTATAATGACTGATGAAACTAAAGATAACATAACTAAAGGTGCTGTAGCTTCATGTTCTTACGAAGCAAGAAAACATGGTGTTAGGTCAGCTATGTCACTTTTTACTGCTAAGCAACTATGTCCGCAACTGATTCTAAATCCGGTAGATAAATCGTATTATCAACAAATATCAGTGAAAGTTATGAATTTGATAGAAGAATGTGCAGATGTATTAGAACAAACCAGTATAGACGAAGCATATTTAGATTGTACAAAAAAGATAGCAAATGCTCGAGATGACATAAAACAATATGCAACCAAAATCAAAGATACAATTAGACAACAATGCGAGGGACTTTTATCATCCGTTGGTGTAGCTCCCACAAAATCAGCTGCCAAGATAGCTTCTGACTTTAAGAAACCAGATGGGCTTACTATTATCTATGCAGATCAACTGCAAAAGTTCCTTGAGAATTTAGCAGTAGATAGGATAGCTGGCATAGGTACCAAAACACGGCAGGCATTGAAGGAAGAAATGAGGATACAAACCATAGGCCAGCTAGCAAATTGTGATGTTCAAAAGCTGATGGACAGATTTGGCAAAAAGATTGGTCTTTGGATGTGGCAAGTAGCTAATGGTAGAGATAATGATTTTGTGGTTCCTAGAGAAGGTAATATATCCATAAGTACAGAAGAAACTCTAGATCGTGCTACAAGTGACAAAAATAAGATTCTCCAGTATCTAAATGGACTAGTGGATGAAGTCTATGAAAGAGTAAGAAGACAGGGATATGAATTTAGAACTGTAGGAGTCAAACTAGTCAGATCCGATTTTTCTATTGAGACACGAGAATTCTCATTTTCAAATTCTCGTAATAGTAAGGAAAGCATTGCATTAGTTTTGGAAGATTTAGTAGACAGGTTTAGTTTTAATAACAATAATAATAATAATACTACGACTTTTAGAAAAGTTGGTATCAAAATATCAAACCTAATTAGAGTGGAAAAGAAAAAACCAGCTGAACAAAAAACATTGTTGGACTATCTTTGATTTAGAGGCTATCCGGTGGTGCGGGTCTAAGCCGCTGAGGCAAACAGTAATACTAATGCTGCAATAGTCAAAGCGGATTCGTTTTCATTCATGCTATAGATGACTGCTCTAGAAAAGTAGTTAGCAAATGGTGTAACGGAAGAACTACTGAAGAAGCACTGTCGGTTCTCAAAGAATGGGTTGAACTCCATGGTGAACCGATGAAAGTAATGCATCTCACTTCGTCATTATATCCAGCCTCATATCCTTTACAATATTCCTGGCTATGACCTGCGGCAAGATAGCCATGAAAATCTACGCCTTTGCCGCTTGAATTGTCGTTGTCTGCTGCTACTGCTCCGTCATGATATCCTCCATAGAAATCCTTGTACATATCGTGTGTATGGGCAGGAAGTGTACGTGCAGGTGGTGAAGAGACAGCACGTTCTTGCGTTCCTGCTTTATATCCAAACATCATTTTCCCATCGCAAAACATAAAATTAATACGCGTGTACAGCTTATTTATTAGACACATTGTTAGTTTTGTCGAAATATATATACACGCATATCTATTTATGCCGCTATGTGTATATAAGAATATGCAAGGAACACTTAATTCGACAGAAAAGACTACCCAATTGTTGGTAAGTATTATATTCAAAATGTATTGTATTGTATTTAGCTGACAGAGATCATTATTCGCAATTGTGATAAGTCTAACTGACACGCATCAGTGCAAACATCCATCCAGCAGCAGTGCAAACATCCATTCGACAAGGCAATTAGACCCCTCAAGAAAAGTGCTACATGACTGCGAACAATCACCGGTACAAGCAGAAACAAGAAACAAACTTTGACATTAATATCGGTAGCCAATATGTGTACAACATTTTCTGAGCAGGAACCCCTCCAAGCGTGGTCGCATTAGAACTAATCAAATTAAAGTCTGAAAAAATCTTTTTTAGCAGATCAATTCCAGCATTAGGAATTACAAAGAGGCTCAGGCTTCAAGGATTCATAGTCAGAGATCATTATGATATGATAAATGAATTTCATAATGATATGGCCAAATGGGTTAAGGAAGGAAGGATCAAGTGGAAGGAAACAGT
>JBAVTY010000161.1:0-3613 GCA_049696495.1 Candidatus Nitrosopolaris sp. | reverse complement strand
TAGACTCTAAGGAACCAGTACATATCCTGTTAGTTGGACCGCCTGGACAAGCAAAAACCATGTTCTTGAAATGGAGAGAAAAAGACATTCTTTACTGTAGGTGGTAATGCAGCAAGTCAGGTCTGATAGACGTACTATTTGACATGCAACCAAAGTATCTGCTTGTAGATGAAATCGAACATCTGAAACCTGAATATCAAACTACGCTACTGTCATTGATGGAAACCAGGATTTTAACTCAAACGATGCACTCGAAGGTCAGACAAATACAGCTAAAAACGTGGGTATTTGCTACATGTAATGGTACAAAGAAACTTTCAGAACCGTTGCTTAGCAGATTCAGAGTGATGTATTTTAGCGAATATGAATTCTCGCAATTCTATGGAATAGCTGTTAAAAAGTTGTTAGTTGAAGGACTTGACAAAAAGGCAGCAGATGAAATTGCTATTTTTGTATGGGAGCAACTACCTAATCCGAACATAAGGAATTGCGTACAAATCGGTCGTTTGGTAAAGAATGAATCGGACATAGAAATGGCTATCACAGATGAGATTCAGAACTTCAAGGAATATGGTGTGCCACAATTGACAAGGAGTACTGACCTTTGAATTGCCAGAAGACCTGCTTTTCTCGGTAGGTGGTGGTTTCTTATTCGGTGCAGTAGCCGGATATGCCATAAAGAAAGTGATGAAAATAGCTGCAGTAGTTATTGGATTGTTTGTAGCTGCCCTTGCATATCTATCCTACAGAGGATTGGTAGATGTAAAATGGGTTGCAATGGAAGATGCTTCAAGAAGCACATTAACTAATGCATCAGAACAGATTGTTAATGCACTTAACAATACGTCAACACAATTTTCATCACATCCATTTGCTGTCGCGGCATCAGGACTCGCAATGGCTGCGGCGTTTGGGTTTGTGCCAGGACTAATGATGGGATTGAAGAAGGGTTGAAACCGGAGAGACGAAATAATGTGGTGATTAAAATTAACTGCGTAGCTACGATGATGATCCTGATACTTGGCGTACTGCCATCTGCACGCACATTCGATTATCAACACGGATATAACGCTGGTCAGTAAAGTGGAAGAAACAGAGTATTAGATTTAGGGTTTACATGTGAGGGATATAACTTTAACGACTGTGCCGCGGCTTATTCTGATGGATTCTTTTCTTTATGCAAACCCCTAATGTCTAACGACACACAAGGATGTTACGATGATGCTGACGGTTACGAATATGGATATAAAATCGGGAAACAAGACGCAGTGTCTAGCCTGAATAATCCTGTAGGAAGCTGCAGTGCAATCGGTGATACTGCAACACAACAAGAAATTGATTCGTGTTATCAAGGATACAGTTACGCTTACAATCACTTCTGCGGTATTAATGGCCATGCTCATTCTGAATATCGATGCGATGATCACACGCACACGCTAGCATACATAATTGGGTATAACAACGCGGTGCAAGACGAAGTGAATAGCATTTACAATCCTCCTGGAGATAATGCTACTCACCAACACATTGAAAAATGCTAGTACGGTAACTTTAGGAGATAATGCTACTCACCAACAAATTGAAAAATGTCTACAAGGATATCAAGATTCGTATAATTACTTCTGTGCTACGCATGACCATGATAATTCGGAATATCCATGTCCTATAAAATATTCTGTACACTCTCTCTCTACTGTCATTCTATTGAAAATAGCATACAATATTGGATACGAATATGGTAGGTGGAGACTTTGATTGTGATTACAGCTTCATGGGAGATAATACAACACAGCAACAAATTGATAGATGCGAAAAAGGAATTTCAGATGCATACAATCAATTCTATGCTAATGGCACGCCACATGAGAAGTCTCAGTGCAGTGAGGAGTAAAGACATGGATCAAACAAAACAAATCTTTGGTATCATCTTGTCATTGCTGATATTACCTACAAATGCATATGCGCACACCATAGAATATGAACATGGGTGTAAAGCTGCCCTAAATGATACACTGGGCCGCCCTACTGGCTTTACTTCATTGCGTTTCAAAGCCTGTGGTGCCATATATAATACCACACAGCAAATGGCTGCGGCTTTTATTAAAGGGACTAATACAGCTAATTCCTGCCTTTCCTGTATTTCATCGAATTCGCGCCTAGGTATGTTTGGCCAATTATTATTAGGTATGTTTGGCCGATTATTGTTAGTTCGGCCACTTTCGGTTCCATTCGGAAGAGGCTATTGGCTAGAAAGTAAAGGTCTATCATAGAAAATAACGAAATAAAACCTATACGACTTTACTCCGTCTAGAATCCTGTTTGTTGTGTTGCTGCCATCAAAATATACTTCTTTTCTCTCTCGTTCCGTTATTCCTAATAGAAAGAGCGTCTTGGATGATGCAGGTGTCCCAGTGAATAGCAAATTGTAATTGTCTTCAGATTCCGAAGCACGCCTTACAATTTCCTTTATGTCATCGTAGAAATCAAATTCTTTTTTGAATATTTGGTTATCATTATACATTTTAGTAACTTTCTAAGAAAAAATCTACAAAGATAGCCCAAAACAGATGAACATCGTCAAATACCTAATGATAGAGTCTGCCGATTTATGTACTGTGTATAGTTTCGCCTAATGAATTACCTCAAATAGTTCAAAAAGTGAAAGACTTTACAGGAGATGGCCAGGTAAACATAGTGGGTCATAGTAAAGGCGGGTTGGAATTCATTAATTGAATTGGCAGCACTAGTCATGGTTTCTTGAATAAACTAGTCAGATATGCCATTGAATCTGCGACAGCGAAGTATCCTATTATAGTAACAAGTATCCTATTCACGATTAAAAGAATACACGGAGACTTTCTTCTCATTTGTCTAAAGTATTTTTAGATTATTTTTTGGGATATGAGATTTATTTTTGTTTTGGTGTGAGTTTCGCAACGTTAGTGTTATGTCATTCTTGATTAAGAAAATGGGGGGAAAACTCAGTATATGGCTGGGAAAAAATCTAAGTTACGGCAGATGAAGGAAGGCCAGTATCACTCGTATTCCTGTCACCTCGCCATCTGGGTGTGATATCGGGCCTTCCGAATTGTTCGGATATTCTCTTGTACATGTTGAGCTCTTGAGTCGATAACGGTCTAATCTTTTTGATTGCCTCTTCAAAGTGGCGCAAATTGATTCTTAATTCTTGTACATGTTTATCTGCTTCCTTTGGATCTTGATACTTTGAGATATGTTCACGCAACGCAAGCATAACTGCAGCTGATGAGAGTGATGCAATATCAGCACCTGTGTAACCATCTGTATGGCCTGCTAATTCTTCAATCTTAACATCCTCATCTAATGGTTTTTTCTTTGTATGGATTTTTATTATCTGAATCCTCGAGTCACGATCTGGAGGAGGTACATAAAGCAATCTGTCAAATCTACCAGGCCTTAGCAATGCGGGATCTATAATATCAGGCCTATTAGTAGCGGCTATCACTATCACGTTGGTTAATATTTCAAGTCCGTCTAACTCAGTTAATAGTTGACTTATTACCCTTTCAGTAACATGTGAATCACCAAAATCTCCCCCTCTCACCGGAGCTATGGAATCTATTTCGTCAAAGAA
>JBAVTY010000160.1:0-2751 GCA_049696495.1 Candidatus Nitrosopolaris sp. | reverse complement strand
GATTCGAGGTCTGGGGATGATTTGCCACTTGATTCGAGGTCTGGGGATGATTTGCCACTTGATTCGAGGTCTGTGGATGATTTGCATGAGTTGAAATTGACTGACAGTTGTTGTTGATACAAGTGATTGTCTGGCACATATCTCCATCACAACGAGTATTATGCATAGCATCGATATGATTAACATTTGTCATGCTTGTCGCGTTTGCTGGAATGTAAGGATATTCTAGGGTTGCCATCGTCAAGATAGCCGTTGATAATAACACCACTGTGGCCAATATCATAGCCCCATTGGTTCCAGTCGCTGCATTGGGATTCTCGGCTACGCTTGTCACTCCGTGGTTCACTTATTCTCAGAGGCTACGTTCCACTATAGTATATTTGAGATGCTTCACACGAAGTGCTAAGAATATAGTATAATCCGTCGATATATTGGAACTATAATAAATTCATTAGAAAGATTATAGTTATTGCGACGTGCAGTTTGTTTTATCTCAGATAATCTGTCGGTTACAATCGTATCTGCATTGAACTCGAATATTTGATGCAGAATCTGTCAGCGTTGAAACATCCCTTTCTTGGTATGTAAAAACGAATTCCTTATAAAAATTGGCAACGTGCAAGATTATATAACAGTTTTTCAAAAAACAGCACGCGCATCTTATTATAATTCCTAATCAATTTATTCGACTACGTGACAACAATTGCATTAAATCAATGTGAGCGATGTGGGATGTTATATCATAGCACTCACAAAGGCAATAAATTCTATAATGGTCTTTGTAATATATGTATAAAATCTGACCCTCTACTTAGAGGGTCAACGAATTAATCGTAAAATCGACTACCTCGATTGAGATGAAGATACTATCACGATTAACCATGTTACGGACAACACCAGTAATCGTTCAGAAGTTGAAAGAAGAGTTAACTAACTAACATAATTTGCTGGATGATGTTAGCTAAGGTTATTTCTGATGCTCTTGTCGCTTATGCTGCTCAAATTCTGGTAATGAATTAAATGACGCACCGCAAACTTCGCACCTGTAAAATGGACTGGCAGTAGAAGACATTTCAATTACTAAGATTCTCATGTGTTATTTATAGATACTGACTAATTGCTTGCCTGTTTGTGAGCCTGAAATCCTTCGTGGATGTAACTGCATAATGTGGCCATGGAATTGAAGTCTGTTACGGTACGATGAAATTCACATCTAGAATTAATGTCTCGTAATGTAGTCATATGGTTTTGCGGTATATACGGTATTCTGACTGGAACGACAAACAGATCAGAGCATGATCGCCAAGAAATGATTAATTTACTACAATACTAGAAAGGTCATCTCGTGTCAGGTATGTCGTGTCTACGCATAGGAGGACACGACGTCTTATCAAGGATTTGACGATGATATTAATTGACGAACAAATGGAGCAAGAGAAGGCCACGGCTTAAGATTTGCGACTAAATGTAGAAGCTTACCATCCCTATATACGGTCAAATTCAAACTGTCTCCGGCAATTTTATGTTCATCTATATAGGCAATGAAGTCATCAGCCTTTGTGACATTATGTCCATCAACAGCTACAATCATATCTCCACTATGTCTTTGATAGTATTGATCTAGACCAGATCCGTGTAGCCCTGCTTTATCTGCAGGTCCACCTTTCTCAATCGCGTTTACAAATACACCATTGAGATTTGCTGGAACACTCTTGTAATCATCTGCTATAGCTGAAGCAGATGTGTCTATGGCAAGTCCAAGATATGGATGGGTATAATTCCCCTTTGCAATTAGTGTGGGGATAATACGAGTTATGGCATTAGAAGGAATAGCAAATCCTATTCCGTTATTACCGATAGCAGCAGTATTGATTCCAATAACTTGTCCTTGCATGTTTAGCAATGGTCCACCAGAATTACCCGGATTAATTGGAGCATCAGTCTGAATTCCACTCGCTATAGAAAATGAAACCCATGGAAAGTGTAGACGTAAGAATTGTTCAACAGGGGTATCTTCTGGTATTAAACGTCCAGTCGCGCTTACAATACCAGTTGTCATTGTATCTTCAAGTCGAAATGGGTTACCAATGGCTATTACAGGCTGTCCGATTTCTAATTTGGATGAGTTCCCGATTAGAAGTGGAGTGCGTTCTTCATTTTGTTGAGGTAGTTGAGCAATGTTGTCAATAATTTTAAGAACAGCAACATCATTTAGAGTATCTCCACCTATAACTTTTGCAGTAAGCCTATCACCGTTCTCAAAAAGTACATTAACGATCTTTGCGTTGCCAACTACATGATTATTAGTTATTATATGTCCTTGATTATCATATACAAATCCAGACCCTAACACAGTAATATTCTGCGCCTCGGGAGTGATGGTAGTGGGAGAAGGAAGTGTTCTTGTTATTGTTACTATGGATTTTTCAGCTTGTGTAAAGATCGTATTAAGTGTATTTTCTTGAGCTAAGAGATCGGAAGTAATATTAGTAGTAGTTGAGATTTGTTTTAGTAGTTTTGGTTGCACAATGGATACGACTTGAGCATATTGTCCAAGGAAGCGTACATGGTCTCGATCGTCCAATATCCTCAAGAGCCCTTGTTGTCCCGTGCCAAATGTGCTGCCAATGAAGCTTTGAACTAAAACGAGCATCAACGCAAGGGTAATGGCTACGATAATTACTGCTGTTATTTTACAGAAACCAATCGACAAATATGACTTAATACTGGCTAACATAATATATAATGGCC
>JBAVTY010000159.1:0-2043 GCA_049696495.1 Candidatus Nitrosopolaris sp. | reverse complement strand
TAATTGTATAATACTCTGTGCGTGTGTATTATATTCAAGGTAAACTTACTGAATGTATTTCATTATCACAGTCAGTACACATTAATCTGTTACAACTAGGACACCACTGTACTTCATCCGAAGTGTTACAGGCATCACATCTTGGAATAAAAGAAAATAATTTGAACAATGACTAGGCGCGAAAAAGCTGGTAAGAATTGTTCCTAAACATCTCTTTGAGCCATTGTTTGTGAGATTTATTGGTTATCTCATCATTACCAAGAATTGTTTTCTTATCTACTGATGGGTTACCTCCGGTAACAATTTCTTCCCGCTTAATATCCAGATCTTTTGTGAATTCTGTAGATATTTTCATAAAATGGTTTCGATCGTCATAAATATTTATCATTTCATAATGACTGAAATAAGTGTCCTGGTTTTTATTGTGATCTGTGGAGATTTGTTTGTAAATAAGTCGAGTTTTTGAGGGCATATTTTTTTGAGAAACTTTTTTGTCTCTATAGGTAGTCCTGATGATTATGCTGTGGAAGTTGCTTCTGGGGCCTGGTTTGGTAGTCTTGTTTGGCCAGGTGCAGTAGGTCTCGTATTCGGAGGATGTGTGGGTCTCGCTGCAGGTGTAGCTGTTGGTGGAATTATGGCGTATGAATTTGAAAAACATGTGTGCGAGAGAGAGTATTGGAAGTGGTAAAGAAAGAGAGTGCAGTACAGCCGTCTATAGATTCTGTTGATCATTATCATGAATGATCTGGCTGCGAAGATAATAATTATAAAAATCTCGTCGCTATAACCATATCGGCGAAGGTGATTATGCTCAAACTGAGCGAATGATACAGTCGTTATTAGCTGAAGGTGTGTAGCAAAAAAGAACGACACAAGCTTGTTGTTGGTTGAATAGCTACTTAAGCTAGTACGTCTACTAGATGAATTGTGATCGGAAAGCTTGTTGACGCAAAAGGCAGAATAGCGAGAAAGCTGAGAATTTCGGTCACGGACAGGTGCAACTTTGCATGTCTTTTTTGCATGCCTCATAAAAACGAGGTAAATTGGATTCCCCAGCAAGATATTCTTAGCTTTGAAGAACTCATTAGGGTAACCAAGGTTCTTTGTTCGCTCGGTATAGTGAAGGTTAGAATAACAGGTGGTGAACCGTTACTAAGAAAAGGGATAGAGGATCTTGTCAAGGCACTTCGATCTATAAATAACTTGAAAACAGTTGACATGACAACGAACGGATGGTTTTTGGCTGAGAAAGCTAAGAAATTGCGAGAAGCAGGATTACAAGGAGTGACAATTAGCCTACACAGTCTTCGTCCAGACAGATTTGAAAGGATATCAGGTAAGGGGGCACTATTATCCAGAGTTTTAGAAGGCATAGATGCAGCCTCTGACGCTGGTCTTTATCCTATAAAAATAAACACAGTTGCAATTCGTGGTTATAATGACGATGAAATTATTGACATAGTTGATTTTGCAAGGAAGAGACGCCTGTCAGTTAAATTCATAGAGTTTATGCCATTGGATGGACTAGGAATCTGGAGCCAGGATAAAATGGTAAGCGGAAAAGACATTATCACAACTGTTTCTAGACACCACAAAATTATTCCACTAGGAAGGCAACCAGCTGATACAACAACCCATTGGGGTTTTGAAGACGGTAAAGGTGAACTTGGTGTCATAACACCAATGACTGAACCTTTCTGTGATGACTGTGATAGAATACGGCTTAGTGCAGATGGGAAACTACTCACTTGTCTCTTCGACATAAATTATTACGATTTAAAACAGATTATAAGAAGAAATGGCTGCACTAATGAAGAGCTGGCTGCAAATATTGTTAACTGCGTTTTGAAGAAACCTCCTGGGGTGGCATACATGCCATTTGTAAATGAGATGTGGAAGAAGAGGTCCAGGGGAATGAACGCAATTGGCGGATAGGTAGGCAAACGTCTCATGTTAAAGCGAAAGCACTTTCCACGAACACGTGAGACGTCTCCTACCAAATATCTGTTGATGAATGATAGTTAGCGAATCAATGTTATTGAG
>JBAVTY010000158.1:0-3872 GCA_049696495.1 Candidatus Nitrosopolaris sp. | reverse complement strand
CGAAGGTGATGTTTTATCCAGGTGTTTAGAATATGCTATGTCCAGTCTTTCTATGGAATTCTCGTCTAATTCAGCGCCTATCTCCTTGCCTTCATTTATTGCATCTCTTATCCTATAGTCAGTTAACATGTTAACCAACTATTGCTTGGCGCGGATGGGGTAGGTGGTGTGTCTAAATACCCCCTTCCTACGCTATGAACCTCGTGCAAGTGCAGCACAAGATCTAACTCTATGTAGGTTACGAATTTGGTAGTGGGGTCACAAAATTTACAGACGATAGGAGTGAGGGTGCCCTCTTCTATTCCTATATCATCAATGGTTATGATGTCTGTCAATGGTAATATTCACCACTATATGGTATGGCCTTTGTAAACCAGGATCTACTATGTGTATTATTATTACCGTCATATCACTAGCGATATGTGGTCTTGTAGTATCACTAGCGATTTTCTCTTCATGTGATTCTGTAAATAGGAGTATATGGGGGGATTTTTGGTAACATAGTAGTTTTTTCTTACCTCGGAAAAAGACCCCTCTGTAATTGCCAATGTCATCACGACTTCACCTTTCTTCGAATGGTGCCCCAACCATCGACCTGTTCTATTCCAAACTCCTCACGCTTCATGCTCTCAATTATCATGGCTGCATCACTTTGACTAAATTTACCGGTAGATACTAACCCATCCTGTAACTTCTCTTCCGATATTGTAGTCTTATCACCAAGTACTCGCCAGAATATCGATATCTGTCCGAATGAAAATGGATTTTTGCTGTTGGTGACTTTGCCTGTTGCCTGTTCATCAGCATCCTTCTTCATGAACGCCCTATTATCAACTGGCTCAAAACCCTCAAGTAATTTAGAAAAGTCCTCGCCTAACAGCCATTGAAATTCTTTCTTCAATGTTATACGTTTTGCATAACGGTCTATGGTGCAGGTATAAGTACTGGTATTCCTATGAATAACACAGGCTTCCCTCTCCTTATGACGTGCTCTGCGTCGGCCGGGACTGGGCAAGCCACCAAAAGCAATGCCGTATCTAGAGGCCCCCCTCACACTTCTTAGGTGAGGATGATTCAACAGATGAAGAGGTTGATCCGCCAGTTACCACTTGTTCCAATTCACCGACAGTACCAGTATCATTAATACCTCCAAAACCAGAGTCTCCGAAATCTAGAGACTTGTTGATAAGAGATCCAGAAGTTAATATCGAGCCAGATGCTAATATTATCAATGTCACTACGCAAAATGAGACGACTAAAGGAGATGAGTTCGAGCAACCCCGGTCTCCACTACCAGGTTCTGAGAATCCACCAATAGTATTAGGAATAGATTGGGATTCAGACGAGATTTGGGAGAGAAGATTTCTACGGGTAGTTTTTGAAGATAAAAGGAAGCGTCAGCAGCAACTTCAACTAATACAACAGCAGAGGCAACAAATTGCCCAGATTAAACAATCGATTGACGAGCAAAAATATGGTTTGGAGGCTAGAGAAGCCAAATTGGCCGAGGTAGAACCGCTGGTTCCTTCATCGAAACAACTTCAAAGCGCAGGGATCACGTTTGACCTACTAATGCCATACATGATGGCTATTAACGAAAAATCTGCATTAGAAAATGTAGACCTAAAGACAGCCGCTTATAGTGTGGCAAAAATTATCCGCGGGTGCCGCGAGGTTGAAGGTTTACGTAGTGCCGCCGAGAGGATAAAACAACAAATCGCAAATCTTGATGTTTTAGCTGAACAGAAAACACATGCCCTAACTACCATTATGAATTTACAACAATTTGGCATGACGGAAGATGAGATAGGGGAATTGGTTAAAGTCGTTGGTAGATGGCGCCTTGCATCACACGCAAATCTTTTCCAGCGAAGGACTCGACTGTTGTTGTATTAATTCTACTACTACCATTCATACTACTACTACCACAAAACAAATCGATAACCCCATCCACAATAAATTTCCTAGTCTCCTTACAAAAGATCGGTCTCTCTATATCGATTGATGAAGAATAATTTTCCTTATCCAGGTTGAAGCCTTTTTTCTGCACCACAAATGCGAGTACTTTGAACCTATTCTTGTTATCAAAAATCCAAGAATGCGCCATGTCGTGGAGTGGCGTTGAGAACTGTGTCAACTGATATGTCAACTGATACTATGGTAACATATATCTCCATTTCCTCACTACACAGGCCCCTCCGGAGTAATTCTATTATTCTCGAACAAGTCCAGCGCCAGTATCTTTCGCATTTTGCAAATATTCCAATAACTCTTC
The DNA here is from genome assembly GCA_049696495.1 of Candidatus Nitrosopolaris sp. Classification (GTDB taxonomy): domain Archaea; phylum Thermoproteota; class Nitrososphaeria; order Nitrososphaerales; family Nitrososphaeraceae; genus Nitrosopolaris. The sequence goes on along the minus strand of JBAVTY010000158.1, from coordinate 1,597 downwards.
AATTTTATTCCGGGCCTCTTTGGTCAAAGGCTTTGGTCCAATATCTAATAACGCATAGTATTCCTTCTTCCATCCGGGCAACCGTTTATCTAGCATATTATATAATATGTGATGTCTCCCATCTTCTTCCTTCTGCCTTCTCTCCCCCTGTTTTACCTTCTCAAATACTTCCTTTACTGACTCATTGTAGGACTTTAATTCGTGCTGTAATTCTTGTATGGTATTGTCTCGCTCTATGTTGGATTTGTTTACCAACTCTTGGAGCTTTGTCTGCTCTGCAGCTTTGATCTCATCAAGAGCTAATTGGGTCATGGGATAGTTGCAGCCTACCCTCTCGCAATATTTGCTTTCTAATTTATTAACATAATTACAACGGCCACATATCCTCGAAACCATTTGGGATTGTGGGGCTATCTTTATCTCATAGCGCTCAAGTATCTTATTTTTGAGCTCATCGCCCATCCTTTGTTTAATATAGCGACTGGCTTGTTTGGACCCCATTACCCAGCGCACCTTCTTTGTGAGAGCATATTCTGGCAGATGGTCGGAATCATCTGTAATGGCCGAGTGTCTGAAACAGTAGGGATTCCATTTCTTAACCCTTAACAAATACTCTAGCTTCTGCTTTTTCTGCTCATCAATGATAGATCCACTTTCCATCAACCGTTTGATATATTTCCGCAAATGATCTAAAACATTCCAGATTGTGGTGGTGGCCAGTATAAAGGTTGCAAATCAATCTAGCATTAGGCTCATTCTTAAATGGATGTTTATTAATCCAATCACGCACATAAGTAAAAGAGGATGTTAACAAAATAGGACCACCGCCCGTTTTGGTGTTTGATGGAATGGAACCTTCTCCGTATTGCTCATTTAGAACTATATATCTTATCCTTAAAGCAGCGATTTCATGGGGACGGGCATCTAGATCCCATAACAGAGTGATGATAGCCTGATTCCTTAACTCAGGTTCATATGCTACAATTGTTAATACATCATCTAGTTAGGGACTCTCGCGCAATGGTCTTTTAGTCTTGATTTTCATGAAGGGGGCGTTTCCCAATCATCATCAGGTCTATCCCTATTGAATAACCATCTAAAAAATATGCTCAGTAACCGTTTGTTTTGATTGAAACTTGTGATATACCTTCCCTCAGCATCCTTCTCTCGTTTAACCCATTTACCATCTTTTTGCTGATGATCTAGGAATGTTAAGATCTGCTCTTTGCTGTTGATAGAAATAAAAGGTTTGCAAAAGAACTTGTCAAGAAATATCAGCAAGGACAACAGATTGGTAATATGGTACTCGCTTTTATGGTCCTTCGATCGTATATACTCATAAAAGTTCTTTAATATAACTCGATTATCTGCGCTTACAAGTTTCTTCAGCGTTGTTGAGAGTTTGCCAGGCAACTTGTAGGGCTCTTAGATTTGTCAGGAATATAAGCACTTATACTATTCAAGAGGCTTTGTAGAAACCATCGATTATTATAGTAAGGTTGGTTATTCGGTGGGTATTGTAGGCTATACACCTGAATGATAATTCTCTGTTCTGTGTTCTTACCAATCTTGATGTAATATGTTCTCCGAATAATCG
>JBAVTY010000157.1:0-4341 GCA_049696495.1 Candidatus Nitrosopolaris sp. | reverse complement strand
GGTTTACATTTTCAATCCATTTTCTATGCAAGATTAAAGCACAATCGTTATGGATTGCTTCTAGGAATGTATATTGGGTTCCACCACCATCCTGTTTTAGTACAGACAAATCTACAACGAACTTAACCCCGGCGAGTAGATTCGAAAGTGCTGAAAAGGATTTGTCAAATATTCCATAATAGTATTTGTTGAAATCTCCGTTATATCCACCAAGAAATAAATGCACGTACATCCTACTTGCACATCCGTATAATTTAATCAGATCTTCTCGTCTCCTCAACAAATTATTTGCCTTTATTATGATATCTGTGTTCTTTTCAAAAGAAATTCTAGAAATGGATACTGCCCCTTTTTTCTGTTTATGAGTTTTTGACGACTTAACAGAATATGGATAAAACGGATGGTATAGGAAAAGTGATTCAAGACTGTATTTCGTGTTTAAGTATTCTTGAACTGTTTTCCTTATCGTTACTAGTTTCCATTTATTTTTGATAAATGGTACAACCTTTTCGCTTATGTCCCGGTGATCATGAATTATCAGGATGTTTTTGTTATCGCTCTCATCGTTTAATCTACTTATTACGGGTAAATGACTATCCTTGAATATTGTTATAAAAAACGGACGTTCAGTACAGTTTAGCACATCATTGATTGATATATTCTGATAATTCAATCCATATCCAAACTGACGTATTTTTGCCTCAGTTCTTTTTCCTATTCGTTCAATAATATTTTCTGAATCTAAACTATGGAGTAAATGGCTAGTGAACGTAGTTGCCCCTCCATAAAAATATTTGTGAAGGTAAAGAAATTGAATTTTTGATTACACTCGACTATTTTCTTTTTGTTACTAGATTATAAGTTTTGCAAAGCACTCTATTTTCGCCCTACTGTTGGAGGTTAGTGAATGAAAATAGTATTCCAAGATCTACCTTCTCTTTACAATTACTTGCCTTGGGCAGTTGGAAAAAAGTTAGTCTATGAAAATGAGATCACGTAATGTTCAATGCCCGGATGCTGAATTTTTTGGTTTTGGCACTGAAGCCGCTGACTCTCGAATAAGGTTCTCGATTTTTGAATCTAAATCCCGAGAGCGTCGGGGTTTCTGTAGGGTGCAAGAAGACTTGCCATCTTGTCATACGACAAATGCACGCCGTCTGACCGTTCATCCACCAGAATCGTGACCGGAGCATAAGATCCGGCTTCGGGAACATGTTTTGCCATTTCTTTCACGATGAGCGGATTTCCTATCTCAAAACGCACGATTTTTGGTGTGTCGAGCCCAGTTTCCTTACGCAGAATTGCGCCGTGATCGAGTTTCATGAACATCATCAGCCCCGTCCTGCCAAGGCACCTATGGACCGTACTTTCTAGTTCAGCAAAGGTTCGAACGCCCTGAGTCAGATAACTATCGAGTTAGAGATGCGGTTTTTGAATAAACTGAAAGAGCTTTACCGATGGTGACAAACTATATGAATCCGCATTACGGTATCCGATGCAAAGACGTCCTATTCATCTACTATAATTGTTAGTGCAGGTATAGAATCTTGATGGAAGAATAATCCTGATAATATGGAATTGCAAAGCAACACAGGACACATTATCTATGTCTAAAGCAATGACAATATCAATTCCCAATTTTTCATTGATTTTAATCTCCAGTCTGTTTATGCGTCTACTAATGGTACTATATAGGACTCGCTTGATTGCTGCCATGCATATGACGTAGCACAACCATCTTCATTCATCAATTCCACGTTAATCGGTTACCCCTAGACACTGAACAGAAAATACTGGATAAGGGAATATACATAAGGAAATGCTTCCACTTTTGAAGAGACAGAAGCGTTTACAGAAAAATCAGTCAAAAGAATATAGCTAAAAAACTACCAATATTCTTTTTCCTCGTCTTAACTGTTTCAGTAGTTTTCGAGTGAAACATACTTGTAATTACGATATCTATAATTTATATACTTCAGGAATAATTGAATCTAATAAGAGCTTCGTTATAAACGCCTTTTCTTATTGATCACAGAATTAAACATAGTGTTTGCGTGGAACGTATAGACTTACATAGCACTATGTAATTGTCATTCGTAATACTTATTTCCTGCTATGAAGATTACATAAATGGGCAAACCGGATCAAAAAACGCAGTGTAGGGAATGGTTTATCCTTCATCTCCTATACACTTGGGAACAAAAGTATAGTTGCAAATTAAGAAATAAATAGAGTTTTGGAAAGGTCTGCTCCTTCCAAATCTGTTTCAGAAAGGTTGACTCTTTTAAGGTTAGCTGAAGAAAGATTTGCTCCTTCCAAGTCTGCTTCAGAAAGGTTTGCGTTAGAAAGATTTGCTCCTGCAATATGTGCTCCATGAAAATTTTCCATAGAGAAATCAAGAAAATGCAGATTAGCAGAATTTTGTTCTCGAATTCTATTAAATCATTGAACATTGCCTTCACGAAGTAACTTTAACATCAATGTAAATGTGTCTTCAATCTTTAATGGTTTCAATTTATGATATGATGCCAAAATGATATTTGTAGATCCCTCTGCTCTTGTTATTGGTCTTTGTCTTGGTCTTTTGTCAAGAGGCAAACTCATTATTGCTCTATAAACATAGTTACCCAACGACTGTGGTGTAACATTACCTTCACTATCAACAGATTTAGTATTACCTTTCAAACCTTGAAGTAAATAGTAGGTAAATATGCAGAGAAGCTCTGCGAGAAGTCACTTTCACTGTAAAATTGAGTCTTTGTCCCTTACTTGGCGTTGAATCTTGTCTTCTCCTCCATAGGGTCTCTCAGCACGCCTCATTATTTTTAGGAGGTAATTTCGCATCTGCTTTTTTTCTTCCTCAGTCACCTTTCCGTCAATCAAATCAATTAAAAACTAAAAAATAGATTCATAATACTAGTCTTATTATAATAATGCATTAACTATATACAAAGTACGAAGTACACTATAGGATAACAGCAAGAGGACAAGACCATGTGTAGATTTGATCACTGATATGAGCATAAAAAACGGAGAAGCATCAAAACAACACACGTCAAATCCATATTAGAACATTCTTCTATGATGGATTATCGGTAGCCGTAAAAGTATAATTAGAGTACGTAGAGTAACTGCCAATGACACGAAAGAATCCTAATGGTAAACGTTTGGATAAGGACATTAGGACATTATCACGCAGTATAAAGTCCAATCTTGATATTAAACGAATTATGTCGTCGTTATCTAGAAAGCGATGAAGGACTTCAGTCTACGTTAACAAACAAGTGTGGTGTTATTCCTCTGTGGGCGTTGTCTATTGATATTTACGTCGTGGTAAACAGATACCCAAAGGTTATCCACAAGAACAGGGTAAAGTAGAAGCGTACAACAAGATAGTCATATCTGAATTTCTACAAGTAGAAGAATTGAAAGATGAAAAAGATGGGGCAGAGAAATACGAATCATTTGTCAATTCATATAACCATGAAATAGAACACGGTGGAATAAATGGAATGACACCAGCAGAGAAGTTCATGAAATGTTTAAAACAACCACTACTGATACACTAAAACAAGACAAGAAGTGTCAGCCATGTTAATACACCATATTGTCAACGATGTCTGGAAGTACAACAAGTAGGTATACTTGTTCAGATCTTTAATTTGTCGTAAGCCAATGGCATACTCCCACCCGAGTTTCTGTCCTTTATTTGTCAATCGATATTCTACTCTGTGGATTTTTCACTAGAAGCTTTGCCTTTATAATATACCAAGCCTTTTGGAGCTCTTGAGCCTTACAACAAAAGCTTTAGCCTTACAACTTAAGCATTCAATGTCTGCCTAAATTTCAAATATACACTGTCTTTTATCAACCAGTAATGATAATATTTTATCTTTCGATATAAACTGAATACACAATAATAAAGTGTAAATTTCTTAGATATCTTGGTAAATAGTATAATTTTATGCACCGTCTGAAAGCATCCTTAATCCCTTAAGAACGACAGGTACTATTCATTGAACTAACGAATCGAATTATGAATTAAGTCTTAATTGCACCACAAATTTAGTGAACCTCCAACTCTGGATTAAAGCCACATCCCAACACGAATCCATCGGAGACGAAGTACAGATCTACGTGGAACCAATCTGGTACCCTGTATCCTTGTCTCTAATAACTCTCTTCCCTAAGCTCATAAGAAATTAATATATGACTCAAGGTAGTAATACTGTGGATGTTATTTCGAACGACGCCCGCATTCTTCTCGTAAGTACGCGAATCAATCCTAACACGCCAAATTTCCTCCGTAGAGTAGGCTCCGGCGGTAGATACCGGTGTACT
>JBAVTY010000156.1:0-2777 GCA_049696495.1 Candidatus Nitrosopolaris sp. | reverse complement strand
TCCTTCTGTAACGCTGAAATATCCTGCCAGGTCAGATCCGACTTGGATGACCCAACCCACAAGCAAGTAATAAAAAAGCTCCCTTTGAATCCGTATTTATCAAGAATAGATTTGGCTTTTGTAAATTGTGATTTGTAGGTATCCCCAAAAGTCAGAATTACGACTTTGCTGGGATGAGATATTCCGACAACACTTCTTGTCTGAGCATGGGAGAAGTCAGTTGGTAATAAAACAGAAGAAGCAATTAGTGAATAGATAATAAATAAACTCATTTCTTTATAAATTAAGCTAGATATGTTTGCCATGTCCGATAATCTGTACTCCATACTTGTACTATTATTTCTCAAAAAGTACTTATCAATAAGGATACTTCTATAGATCAGTTAGATATAGTACTTGTATAGCTAACAACAATACAATACATTAATACCTTTTTCATTACAATCGCAAAAATGGGCTTTTTGGGATTTTCCTCAGTTATTTCATTTGTCTTAACTAACAGCCGGGAAGCAAGAGATGGAACGCTCTACCTGTTTGCTCGCCCAGGTCATCATAGCGCAAGTTGACAAAAGGAGAGAGGGCATTCGTGTGGCTGCCACCACGGGTTGAGATGGGTCACGGCGGCAATGTACGGTGGCAAAGGGCTTATTTGTTACTATTAGCCATACTTTTTGCAGCTGATGTCATATCACTTTTCACCGAGGCGCCCGTCATATTGCTAGCCCCACTCAGATTTGCCATCATTCCTTTAGTTTGATTACCTGGCATCATAGTCATGACAAAAGAGGTAGTCGCAACATATACGCTCATTACTAAGGCGGCGCTTATTACTAATGCTGAACTTATCAGTACATATTTACATTTGTACATTAAAGCCATTCAGCCAAGATTTACTCGCTAACCTCTTCTGAACCGAACCGATATGCAAACTACCAAGTGGATTTAGCAAAAATAAAAAGGATTTGAGCAGTTTTCAGTTTTTTGGGAGTAATTTACCAGCCGCCGTAGCTGACGAAGCCGCCGTACGAATAGATATATACATATATATATGGTAGGCAGAAGTACCTTTTCCCAATTTAGGAGATAGATGGATAGACGAAAAAAGAAAGATTAACGAACAATGGTATAGTTGGCAAACTGCATTGAGATTAATACAAGGATATGGCAGATCTATAAGGTCAAAAGAAGATTGGGCAAAGACATATGTTTTGGATTCAGCGTTTGGATACTTTGTCGAGAAGAATAAGAACATCTTGCCGGACTGGTTTACTCAAGCCATCCAAGCCAGATAACAAATTAAAGTATAACTATTAGAAAAAACGTCTCTATGGATTCATAGATATCTTAAATCATATGGGCGGTAAAGCAGATGTAGCTGCAATATCATCTAAAGCACAATTGGAGTTAGCTGATATTTTACCAATACTTGAAACAGGTCAAATGTTAGATTTTATTGAAGTCAAATCCGGGGCTTTTGGCAGCCAGCCCAAGGCAACAAAAAATTATATTAAAACAGACACTTGTGAATTTAAAACCATTTCAGAAGTTAGTTAATCTTATAAAACAAAGTAAGACGGGATACATAACAAAACAGGAACTACTAGAGTATGATTATTCTTGTTCTTCTTGTTCTGGTGGTGATGATGCTGACGACAATAATTACTCATATGCAGATAACTTTGATAAGATTATTGGATGGGGTAGGACGCATTATAGCCATAAAAAATACTGAATTATGTAAAGATATGTTTCAATATCATTTTCCTCAAGCTGATATCAGCTTACAAGCGTTTATTGAATCTTCTAATTGTATTGAATCACAATCTAAAGAACTTTATAATCGCATAAAAACTCTCCTAAGAAAATATCTCCAAGCAAATTCAATAAGCTATCGAGAGCAATATAATATGACAAACTCGATTCCCTTAGAGCAGTTCGCGGAAAGACTTTGGCCACTTATTGAAAACAAGTCCTACAACGACGATAAAATTTCTATGGATAGCGGATATCCTACCATGTTACGAATTTCATATTGAAAATACTGTGGGACAAGGAATAATGTATCAGTGTCTTCCTTCTGAAGATTGCGATCGTATTATGAAAACTTTACAAAATATTTGCAACATGATAAATTCCGACATTCATAATGATTTGTCCCAATACGATGAAAGAAAGAGTAAACATAAAGCACTAGCGAAGAATTTGTTGCTGTATTTAGACCATTTACAATATGCAAATAAGCTCAGATTTGAGGAACTCGAAGTATTAACACGTTGTCGCTCTTAATGTCTCGGTATTTTGTCAGTTTATGAATATTTTCTGTCACTTTACTGAACGTTAATGAAAAGGATTATCTTAAGGGGTCATAATGAACAAAAAGATTATTCAAAATGGACATTCCTAGGCTTTGTAGGTGACATGTTCGACAAAGATAAGGTTACAGGTATATATGCTGCATTGGATCTAGGTCGTCATTTGTCATATGCGTACGAGTGTGTCATATGCATTACATCCAATAGATAAAACAAGTAACGCAGAAATCGATATGGATATGGTGTACTTATTGATATCGTATCGTTGGTCTGGATAGATGTAATTATCTTGTCTATTACCATACCAAAAAAAAGATAGATTTCATTTAATTAATACGTACATATACTCAATAACATTAATTCGCTAACTATCTTTCCTAAACAAATATTTGGTTATGTCTAGTTTAAAACGTCTTGTTCTATAATAATTGGCTATAGCGTTTTTTAGATTGAGGAATTTAGGAT
>JBAVTY010000155.1:0-14307 GCA_049696495.1 Candidatus Nitrosopolaris sp. | reverse complement strand
TTAATTCATGCATCCTAATATCAAGTATTACTAAGCTGTAGTAATGAGCCTTGAACTTCTCTAATGCTAATAGAGGATCCTCGTATGAATCCACCACATATCCATTCTCGCTTAAAACCTTCTCTAGGTGCCCTTCTGATTCATCATCCACTACCAAAATCCTTTTACGCATCTTGATTCCATTTTTATCGTTATACATGTGATCTTTCCTTTTTGTAAACTATGCGCGCACCAGATTCAACTTCACCTGCTTATAGAGACGTCATATAGTGCATACTGCACGAAGCACCAGACTACCTCAAGTGCCAACATACCTGCGAACTCCTTTGGTGGATATATTATATATTCAAACACGCCTACTAATACTTTTAGGATATTTTTCTAATTTAGTTAGGAGTGTTTATGATTTTTCATAAATGACAATTATCATTTTACTACAATAACAGGAAGTAATGCTGCTTTAGCTCGAATCACCATAACCATACGCTCGTTTCAGCTGCCTAAATCAATAAATTAATTGAGTAGCTGAAGCGGTAATTCGGTAATAGAGCAGTCAGTTATGCTGGCAAAAATTTGTTATATTTTGTCCTGAATCGGGAAATAAGTTCCACTTTTGGCGGAGACGATATTAGATTGTACTTTGAAAAACAAAACAAATGTCATATACAGTCTGCGAAATAGTTATGATCGATAAAACGACTACTTAGTATCTTGTGAAAGAAATCGACATAACTTAAGTTTCTCATAAATACTATATTTCAATTTGATATCTAATACGACATGAAATACAGAAGTAGAAGCGAAATAGCCAGATCGATTCTAGAAGCGGCTAAAGCTGATGAAGGAATAGGCAGGACCAAATTAATGTACAAATCATATCTAGCTTATAACCAGCTGAAAGAGTACTTGGAAACCTTGCAGGAAAATGGGCTAATAGATTATGATGTGGTGAAGCGTTTTTACAAAACGACGGAGAAAGGTATACGCTTATCGCAGCTTCAAAATAAGTTGAAAGAAATCGCTCCTATCATGTACATCACTACAGAAAATAGTTGAAGGACAAGTTCGATTATTGAATTTTTTCTAGTAGATCTTACAGGGGGGACTAAGCCCATATTACAAACAGCATTAACATTCTTACTGGCATTATGCCTTCCTCCTCCAATAGAAAGTTTAAACTTTTGTTTTCTTCGCTGTCTCACGAGAAATAGCGTTATGTTATGTACAAGCATGTGACAATGTTCTGTATTGTAAAAAAAATATTCAACTAAAATGATTTCCAAAGACGCATGGTCTAGCATCCATTCATTATTAGAGAGATGCTCTGTCAAGTTTGAAGCAGTTACAGATGTAAGGTGTATTAATGAGTCCATGCTACCATTCTTATGGCAGAGCGGTGGATCGATTTCACAAACCTATCTTTACTAGAGCAGACTCGTGCGAGAGTAACTAAAACCGTAATGAATGGCATTCAGCTCAACATGTCAACTGAAGAAACCAAAAAATTACTCAGAAGGCATGTAAACAATAAGACAAATCTGGTTACGATGTTTGTAGATATCAATAATTCAACACAAATGAGCCTGTCTTTACCAGACAACGAATTTGCATTATTAGTCCAATGTTATGCACAAGAAGTAAGTATCGCTGCATTGGGATATGGCGGGTATGTATTCAAGTACGAGGGCGATGCAGTTATTTTATTGTTTCCAGCAGAAGACGACGTCACAAAGGCTTGTGAAAATGCATTAAAGTGTTCAACAACAATATTGGAAATTATAAAAGAAGTCATCAACCCTATATTTAAGGTACATGAATTACCTGAAATAACTGTGAGAATAGGCTCGACCTATGGTTATGCACTAGTAGTGCTTTACGGAAACAATTTAGAAAAGGCTCACATAGATATAATTGGTTCCAGCATAAGCTTGGCTTCAAAGATCGTCTCTATTGCTAAGCCTAATCAGGTTCTGGTTGGCGAATCCCTTTACAATATCCTGCTATCCTCAGAATCTATGGGTAATAATAAGTTTATAGAGATAGATCTCGATCCAGCAAAATGGAAATATCTATCTCATTCTGATCCTGATAGTATGTATCGTGTATACGAATATACTCATAATTGATCATGCGTTTGTTTTTTGTCTTATGATAAGTCAGTGAATATTTTGTAGACAGACTCTAATTTGGCCTAATTTCGCATCCCTGAGCATTAATATAGGATCTGTTTATGTTATTCTACCCCTTAAAAGAACATTGGAATGTCAGACCTGGTGTACCCTTTTGTATTGGTTCCAGTATAAAATCAGATACACATTGGTTTCCAGCATAAGCTTGGCTTCAAAGATCGTCGTCCGTGTCCAATCGGCGTGTATTACTAGTCCCGGAAGCGTTTAGATATTTTCAGCTTTCGACCAGTGCACTACATTTTTAATCAGATTTCATATAATCGCGAGAATGCAATTATACAAAAAATTACAACACAAGCCATTAGACTCTGGAATGACTGCTTGTTCTTGTACCTTCCTATAAGATAGTTGAGCCAAACTTCTGGAGGAATCACTTAAGATAAGTGATAATCGTAATTCTTATTATAACCTAGGATGGGGATAAGTCACTGTGGTTTATTATTATATCGATCCTTCTCCTTGTATGATTGGGATGCTGTTGATTAAGTTGAAGATAAAGAGAAAGCTAATTCTTTTGAAAATGCATTAACTACATTAAATACATCGATCAGATACAGCATCGTATCATATATACATAAAATCATAGGAACGACGGCTGCCTGTGAATTTGCCTTAACAATGGCCTGTGATTTTTTGTCTTAGTTTAATTCAGTGATCTGACACATCTAATCCTGATCCATCCCACATCTATCTACTTTTCCTCACCGTTCGCTCCATTTCTCTTGCTAAAGCCTCACCAGCTTTTTCATCTAGATTTAGAATTCTCGCAAATTCCTGTGGATCTACTTCATTATCGATCATAATTTGGATTAGATAAGGCAAGTATAGCAAGCCAAAAATACTCTTTGACGTGTGAGTTTTTTCCGCGAGATCTAATAGTAGATTTTTTATTGACTGACCTCTTGAAAAAATGGGCGCCATTACTGGCCAGACAAAATTATACTGGTTGTATTTTATTCCCCTATTCCGTGATTTTTCAAATAAACCATATGCGATTATATTGTCTAGATACTTAAGTAGGCTCCATCGCCTATTTTGGCCGATTCGTCCTACTATTACGTCTACTTTGGAAAGTACATCTAGAAGCGCAGCCATATTATCGTAGCCAATACGCGAGCAGACTATACTTGAGAAGAGAGCGTTGATCTTGTCCTTTCGTCTTTCATCGGATGACATCCCAAAGTGTGGGTCTCGATAAGTTGCATCAGCATGTGACAGAAATGCTTTTGCCTCTTGCGGAGAATTAGAAGAGAAATAACCATTGATTGCACCAGCAATATCCATTTCAAAGATGTCTTCTCGCATTACGTTATAGCCTGCGACTTTTCCTTGCACACTATTTAATAATGATCGGATATCTCCACGGCTGCGATTTACAATTAAAATTTTTTCTTCTGTATCCAAACTCTTATTATGGCTTTTTAGAACATGTTCTAAAAACATGGCCGACTCTCTAGGAGGAATAGGATTAAATTTTATGATCTTACAAACTTTTGCAAGTTGCTTAATTTTCATATTATCTTGGGTATTGGCGGCCATAATGACGGGTATGGTTGGCTCTTTCATCATTTTGACAAGAGACTCTATTCCACCAGCGTCTTCTCTCCCAGAAATTCCATCAATTTCATCCAAGAACAATAACATAGTTCTTCCAGATACACTTGTATTGTTAAACATTGGAATGATTACACTTTCGAGATCTTCTCTGTTTCTGGTGTCACTGGCATTCATTTCAATTAAATCATAATTAAATTTACGTGCCAATACATTCACGAGGGTCGTCTTTCCAACCCCACTAGGTCCAACTAACAATAACGGTCTACTTCCATTAATCCACCTCGATAACCATTTCACCACAGCCAATCTTGCATCTTCATTCCCTATCATTTGTTCTACGCTTTGTGGGCGGTAGATCTCACTCCACATCATATCGCATATCAATGTAATTTATCATTAATTATTATTACTAAACATCGGTGTTGACCCTCCGGGCATATAGACAAAAGCTCTGTCCTAACCTGGGATAATATTCTAATACCAATAAATTATCTTTCCCTTGTCCCCAGCCATGACATCCGAAACAGAAACCATGAGTGCAATACTGATTGTAAGCAAACTAAAAAGTAGCCATGGTACGAATCGTTTTGATATTTTCATTCTTTGAATATTGCTTCTATCATTCATCGTATTAGCATTTTTTCTTAAATTGTAAGCAGATGGCATCAATATTGATGCAGGCGGTGGAGTTGTCTGAGCTCTCTTTGGCATCAAGATATGTATGTAGACAAAAACACTAGTCATTGCTCCAATAATTAGAGTACACCCCCATCTATTAGTAACTAGTCCCTCCACGGTGAACTTTGTATTGACGAAGGTAAGTAAAACTCCCGATACCATAGCAATAGATGCAATGATTTTCATAAATCTCTGAACTCTTGGAAATAAAGTAGAATATCGACCATCTTTATTAACAGGAAATACTATAACAAACATAAAGAACATTATTCCCCACCAAATAATGGAAGAAAAAAAGTGAATATATCTTATTGTAACGTTTCCTAAGTCAGGTGTTAGCAACGAGATCATTCCCATTAATAATCACAATCGTTAATCAAGATATACTTGAATACAGACGACAGGGGTTATTTAGGTCAGGACTAACTGAGATCAAAAACCTGCTGTTTGCCGAGCCAGTCTTGATTTCCGCCAGTCAAATGCGTCCGTCATTTGCTATATGCGTCCAGCATCATTTGACGGGTTTGTTGACAATTTCTCCAGAACGTCTGAAAGATGTCCAGTGGGATCGCGCCAATTATCTGAATCACATTGGCGAAATTAAGATCCTTGGTTTCAATGAAGCATCATGATGACATACTTTCCTGCACCAAGGACAATTTTTCCCATCAGTTCTATTACATCCGCAAATATGATTTTTAATAAAACCTCTAGATGCAGATGTAGACTCTTTAGTGCCGTTACAAAATGAACATATACTATTAGTGGTTAAAAATATTCCTAGACCGTTACAAATATCGCAGACTTTCACTTCTCTATCAGTTTAATCGGTTTCTAGTCAATTTATAATTCTTTCCTGTGTTTAGTCAAGAGCACCTTTGACATGACAATATTAGAATATATCCTGTCCGTTAAGAGCCTGCAATGCATTTCTCGATAGTATATATAATATATGCATTGTCTGAGGTGGTTCTGTAGCATAGACAGACTAGATGTTGCCCATTTACAAATGCATCGTCAAGCTGAAAAATCTGGAATTCCATTTGTGGTCCGTCCAAATGACTTTATGCAGAGCTTTTATTTTATTTTACACTGTGCCTCTATTTACCAGCAGACGAAGCAAGGGTTAGTTTTGTTGTTATTGATATCACATCGAAAACGCTTACAGAAGATGAAAATGGATTCCATCGTATCGATCCTTTAACAGATATGACCTACATACAATACTTCTATTCTGAAAACGAGTTGTATTGAGAAGCCATAATTTTGAGCATTTGCAGCTATGTTCGCAACTCCCAAGGGTGCAAATTTGTCTACCCTCAAATAAAAGAAAGTTTATTGTATTATTATATGCGCTGGAATCGGCAACTTGTCATTGATACTGAGTTTGAGTATGGAGCGCATATGTTTCTTTCAAATCCTTGTTCTGCTGGTAATTGCAAATTTAGATCTATATCTGCCAAGAAGTAAGGAATTGCCAACAACTGTTGCAGAACTCATTGCCATAGCTAAACCAGCAAGCATAGGAAGCCATTCAAATATTCCGACACCCAGGAGAGGCACAAGTATGCCACCGGCTATTGGAATCAACCCAGTATTATATGCAAATGCCCAGAAAAGGTTTTGTTTTATTTTTGCTACTGTCTTTCTTCCCAGATCAACAGCTGTAACAACATCTCTTATGTCATCTTTTATAAGTATAATTCCTCCAGTCTCCTTTGCAACATCTGTGCCGGAACCTATCGCAATTCCTAAATCCGCAGTTGCTAATGCTGGTGCGTCATTAATCCCATCTCCTACCATGGCCACAATAGTCCTCTGACCTCTCCCTCTGTCTTCATTTTTTAATTTAGATATGACCTGTTCTTTTTGTTCCGGGAATACTTGAGCAATAACCCTATCAATTCCAAGTTTATCTGCAACTGCTTTGGCAGTCCTTTCATTATCGCCTGTAAGCATTACTACTTCCATTCCCATTAATTTAAGGAAATCAATCGCTTGCTTCGTATTCTCCTTTATAGTATCTGCAAGTCCAATTATTCCTGCAAGTCTATTATCAATTGCGGTAAGAATAGCTGTTTTCCCTTGAACTTCAAACTGACTAACCATCGTGTCTAGGGTTTTAGGAAGAGCAATATTGTTATCATCCATTAACCTTCTATTGCCGATAAGTATGGCATGATCGGCATACCTTGCTTCAAGACCATGGCCAGACACAGCTTCAAATGAATCTGGATTTGAAATCATGACGCCTTTTTCTCTTGCGTCATTAACTATTGCTTGACCTAATGGATGCTCCGATGCAGATTCTGCAATTGCTACAAGCCTGAGAAATTCACCTTCTCCCATACCAGAGAGATCTATTATATCTGTTACAGATGGCTTACCTTTTGTTAAAGTTCCAGTTTTATCAAATACTATTGTTTTTATCCTCTTGGCCATTTCCAAATATTCTCCACCTTTAAACAGGATACCGTTTTCAGCTCCCTTTCCAGCACCCATCATAAGTGCAGCTGGAGTTGCAATTCCCAAGGCACAAGGACATGCAATTATTATTACGGATACAAAGGCCAAAAGTGAAAATGTAAACCCTATATCACCTATAAAATACCATCCAAGCCCTACTCCTATTGCTATTCCTAATACTCCTGGAACAAAGTATTTCGCAACCTGATCTACTAACCTTTGCATGCCTGCCTTTCCTGTTCTTGCCTCCTCGACTAATGTGATAATTTGGGACAATACGGTATCCTGTCCAACTTTGGTAGCTTTGACCTTTAGAAATCCATTCTTGTTTATTGTTGCACCTATAACTTGATCTTCCTTTGTCTTATCTACAGGTATACTCTCACCTGTTACAGCAGATTCGTCAATGGAAGATGAACCTTCGATTATGACCCCATCTGTGGGTATTCTTTCCCCTGGTCTGATGACCATGACTTCGCCTTCCAGTACCTGTTCTATTGGAATCTCCACCTCAACTTTTTTTCTTAAGACCTTGGCCATTTTTGGCTGAAGATCCAACAGCTTTCTAACAGAATTCGATGCCTTCTCTTTAGTTCTTGTTTCGAGCAGCCTACCTATTAATATCAACGTGATAATAATTGCTCCAGTCTCAAAATATACCGATGTAAACGGGAAATAGCCAGGAACCAACGTAACTACCGCACTATACGAGTAGGCAGCTGTTGTCCCTATTGCAATAAGTGTATCCATGTTTGATGCTTTAGCTTTGATTCCATCCCATAATCCTCTATAGAACCGCCAGCCTATCCAGAACTGTAAGGGAGTAGCTAATGCTAGCATTATATAATTACTATCATGCATCATGTCTGCAGGAAAAAGACCAACTAGATTGGGGAACATATGAGGTAAACTAAATATCGTTATAGGTATTGTTAGTGCTATGCTTATCGCAACATATAGCTTGAGCTTACTTAATTCCCTTTCAGGTTGCATGAATTCAGCTGAGCATTGATTACTGCAAAAGTAATATTCTCTTCCATCCTTGACATACTTTATCGCATTCGGCTTCTCTTCAACAAACATTCCACAAACAGGATCTTTTCCCATTGCCTAAATAATAGAAGAACAGATTTATAACTATAAGCTGCTATGTTGCATGATTAATTATGTTATACGTGGTACTCATTTGACCACTCGACATTCAGCTTGCTAGTAACTATAGGCTATTATAATTGTGAAAGATTTACTTATGATTCTAGACTTAATATCAACTTTGATGCCGTTTGTTTTTTTATTTGAGACATGCATCCGTCCCTTATGCTCTAGATTTCGATGTCCTTTCAACGCAGAATAATCTTGACCTGATGATCTTATGGAAAGGATCTGTTTGCAAACTAATACCCATGACCAAAAAATAGGGTACCAGAAAGAAATAGAGTACCACGATCGAGAAATGTTAAACAGGATGAGAGCATCAGCAAACCATCATTAGGCAAGCAATTAGTAATTTACCTTACCTGTGCTTAATCTAATAAAACTACAAGTTATAGACTTCTACAGAAATAGCTTCTAGTTTCCTATTAAGTCAAGTATCATAATTTAGGCCAACTACCTATACGTCTAAGATACCTCCTAACTGCGTTTATCAAATTCACTTCCAATACATCTTCATATTTCTGTTTATTCTTGTTTCTACAGGGTTTAGATTTGGAAAACGCTTTGGAAGAAATATTACAGTCAACCAGTCTAATTGGTTTTCTATGAATTGTTTAGTCTTTCTGCTTACATGAAATGATGCATTATCTGTTATTAGGATGAATCGTTTTATCTTGTTCTTTTCGATATAATGCTTTATGCTCCTAAGATGGTCTATGAAATCAGTACTTGTTCTAGATTTGCTTATTTTGAATTTTATCTGATAGAGAAGGGTTAAGAATGCATTTATCTTTCTGCTTGATCCTTTATGAAATATCTTCTGTTGTTCTCCTTTCATCATCTACGTATTGGTTATGTATGGCCACGTCTCGTCTTCAAATCCTAATAGACTTCTTTTTTAAAAGTGCTGCAGATATCTTCTTGTAATTATCTACAATTTTCTTCCTTTTCTCATAATCTTCAGCATGTTTAAGTGCAAGTTTTGGTCTCTTAGATACTATACCAGGGTCATGAACGATTCTCCATGTCTGCATTGGACTGACATTCATTCCTAGGATTGTAGTAAGATATGCTGCTAAAAGCCGAATACTCCAAGTATTCTTTAAGTAACCAAAATCTAGGATATTATCTCTTTAATTAACTGCTTGTTCTTATCGGAAGATATCTTTGGTATTCTCCCAGCATTATTTCTTTTACTCCTTATACCATCCAGTCCATATTCTTTGTACCCTTTTATCCAATTGTATACATTCCTGTAATTAACATCATGATTCCTGGCTATAGTTCTGTATGATAATCCTTCCAGCTTTTGTTTTATTGCAGATGTCCTTCTGTACTCTTCTTTGTTCCTAGTTCTCTTCATAAAATCAAGTTCTGCATTCTTGACCTTGGATAACTCCAGATGTTCAGCTTTCACATATAGAACGGTAAATTACTAAGCTAAAGCTGTTCGCATCCAAAATCCTTAACATTCAGATAATTCTATGTTGATAAAAACTCAGATACTTAACTTAGTGACTTCGTTTAAGATTTTAAAATTTTACATCCGACATGTCTTCCTCATCATGTAGGTTGCGAATAATGTATAGTAAATGTAACATTAGATGACGTGTTACTAATTTTACATGTTACTATTTTTTGTCGCTGGGAAGTGTGGGTCTCTTTTTTCTGAGATAATATATCAGAACTATAAGGATAACTCCGATCAAAATATAGTTTGCCGGTGGATGAAAAATGTTGGTAATTAGTCCCAATTTTGGTATGACATACACCACTTTGCCAATGTAGAGTGGTTGAAAGATAGGATAATCTACACCAGGTATTGAATCAGGGTTGGCATCTCCTTTGGTCCTGAGAATTTTTTGGCCGTTACTTTGATCAGTTACTATCTCAGCTACTCTATGTACTATAGTTGCGTGTTGTCCCGATTCATCCGTTCCGTATGTTTTAAACACTATGATATCTCCTATCTTCAAACTGTTAAACGAGATGTTATGACTTACGATCACAAAGTCATTTATGTTAAGATTTGGTATCATGCTTCCACTAGCAACAACGTAGACTGGGTTTGACACGCCAAAGGCAAACCAAATACCAAGCAGGATAATCGTGATGCTAACAGCTATAATAATTGCATATTTTATTTCCTTTCTGACCACTTATCATCAACCTTTTATCCTTTTCTTTTCTTCTCTCTTTGAGCCATATTTGCAATATCTATTTATATATTCGGATACAGGAGCTTGTCTTGTTATACTAATTATATCAGATATTTTAATTGGATAGCTTACAAATGTAGAATAAGATTTATTCATAATAATTAGACTACCATACCCTTAATGACGTAGTTTATGATTGCAAGTTGAGGTAGATCTACTCCTTAAAACTACAGATCAAAATTACAGAATTCTCAGGACTTAGCGTTGATTTGCCTCCACATTGCTGTGTCGGAAGAGCCGCCCATGCCAAAGAATACGAAAAGTATTGATAAGGTAGCGTAGGTTTATTAAAAAATCCGCAACTCATACAATGATCCGTTGATCAATCCTTTGACCATGATGTTCATCAAGATGGCCCGTCAGGTAACCAATCAGAGCTAATGGATATACTAGTTCAGGAAGAATTAGACTCATCAGGAACGGGAATTGTAAAGGGATAGGACCAAGGACGTGATAATATATTGTGACAATTCCTAGAACGGGACGTTCGCCTCGACGTTTCAATATCTATGTTGCTTATTTTGAACGAGTCAATTATCAGTCATGGCCTACATTTACAAACTTTAATAGAAAACATTCTGATTAATTGTTTCTTTATTGCTGAGCGGCTGCTGTAAGTCAAGAGATAGATTTGAACAGGAAAAGATGGTAAATTTTAAAAAGATTTACTTAACGAGAAACATTGAGATCCTATAATTAATCGCAAAGACGGGAAAATTTTCATGATGATTAAATTAGGTATAGCAGCCAATAGGAGGTATTTTGAAATAGACATTGATCAGGGAGGGGAAGAGAGCATTTTTCTCTTTAAACGAGGAATTAAAAGAATCCGCAGACGACAGATAGTTTAGGTCGCGTAAAACTAGTAATTCATGCTTTGTATCCTACTAGCAAAGCCATCTCGAGCCACTTCCAATAACAATCCACTTCCACAAATCCAGTATCTCTTAACCAGCCTAACTGTATTTCCATTGGTAACAATCTATTGGCTCTATCTTCTTTTTCTGGACTGTATCCAATCGCGTTGAGAAATCGAACATGTAACTGAACAGAGGGTGATGCGACATGTTCTAAATTACAAAATACTCCTGTTGGATTGATGATGTCATAAATTTCTTCGTAGAGTTCACGCTTGCGTTCATGTTTAAGGTGGTGGATAGCAAAACTTGATACAACAGCGTCAAAGTACCCAAAATCTGGCAGTGGTTGACTGAGATCGTGTTCTGTAATCTTAACCCTCGAATCATTAGCAAAATGATCTCTTGCAGATTTCAGCATTGTTGGAGAAACGTCTAGTGCTACTGCTTCTATGTCTGGCTGATTTTCCTTTATCAGCTTAATTAATCTTCCATCTCCTGTCCCTAGATCTAAGACTCGCTTAGTATTTTCAGGAAGGTGATCTAACAATACAGATTCACCCTCTGATCGATGTGGAAGATTATTCGCTACATTTAGATATGCCAGAGCATTTTGCGGACTGGACCATTCTTTTGCGGAACGGCTCATGATGAAGATCATTCATAGGAGTAAAAAAGCATTGTGGGTTCCTATCAGTCCAATGTCATATATTGTGACAGAAAATTGCATCCGACCACTTGCGGTTAGAAGGCTTTAATCTAATAGCAGGAGAGCATTCTGATTCGAATTCTATTAATTGAAGATGCTAGGAATGCGTTCTAAGAAATTTGTGAAGTTGAGTTGTATGTAATGTTAATTCGCTAGCCTGACAGAGCCGTGCACATCTATCAGAGCTCGAAACTCACATTCACGCATCCTACAGGTAAGGCAAGACAAGGGCTCATCTAACTATAGAGAATAAGAAATTATTTTCTATGTCTTTCAACTTAGAAAAAGCTAGTTAGTCGTCTTAACTTCAATAATCCAATCACACTTGATACCGAATTTGTTATGGTGTTTCTGAACTGCTTCCGTGGTCGGAGTTCAACCAAACAGAAACATTGGTCAACTTCTGGATTATAGAGTATTTTGAGATGTATGACTCCGAATTCATCTGCAGGTGTGTTTTGGATTTCCTCTAAAAGAGTCTCTTCGAGCCCTTTCATTGGATGGACGTCAAGAAACCTAGGCATAGCGACGTGAATTATTTCAGTCAAATATTTAAATTGATTTATATAGTCATATCCACAATCTGTTCTAATGATGTAGGCTTTCACATCTTCAGTAATTGGGTCTAGAGCTAGTGCTGCGAGTAATATGGTGACGCAAAAATAAATATCGCTGGACTATGTACTTGAAATTGGTTTAGAATGTATGAATGATTTACCTAAAGAAAATCCATAGACTAAATCGTACAGTTCTCTTTCATATCTGTTATAATCAATATAGTATACGTAAATACGGTGCTGAAGAAAATCAAAATTACGCACAGCTCAAGCGTGGTGAAATTGTGTGTATTGGTCATAGTTGCAATACCTACAATAATGACTATCAGTATGCTAGCTGCAGCACCAGCAGCTGCAATAACATCCGGTCGAGAACCAGGATATCAACTTACTGTCAAAGTTCCGTCTTATCCTTTTGGTACTTCAACACTTGGTATATCTATAACAACTGCAAATGGGTATACGGATCAAGCAAGCATAGCCGCGTCCGGTGTAACGTCATGGACATTTAATATACCGGCAAGTCAGGGAAGTTCGGTACGAGTGTGTGTAAATTCGGACAATTCTTCTGGAGAAAACTGTAATACGTATAACACCACTGGTGCAGATATGTCACTATCGCTATCTCCGCCATCAGGTAATAACAATGGGTATTATAACTACCCAGGAAATAGCTATTATATCTATCCAAGCAATAGGTATGATAATCATTTCCATCATGGCGGTGATCATGGCTCCGGTGGTCATCAGTACAGCGGTAATGGATTCGGCGGACATCAGGATAGTGGTAATATTGGCTCCGGTGGTCATCAGGACAGCGGTAATGGATTTGGCGGACATCAGGATAGTGGTAATATTGGCTCCGGTGGTCATCAGGACAGCGGTAATGGACTCGGCGGACACCAGGATAGGGGCAATCATAAAGTCGCTGAACTCGACACAGCTCGGCCGAGTCTCGGTACAACAAATGTTACCGAAGATGACCAATGATGGGTTAATTACATAGATCGTAGTTAATTGTACAATGGTGTGACTGAATAGTCTAATAAGACTCCTAATATTGGCTAATAAAACTTACAGTTTCATATTATAGAATACAGAATTGGATGATAAGTGTATTGCGCGCTACTACCGCAGTTAGGGCTGCGAAGTTTGCTAAAAATTGAAAGACGTACAGTTCCTTATAACAAGACTATTAACAAGATTATGCTCGTACATCCACAATCAATAAAATGATATATTTTCATTGTATTACTTTTTGTACAATTTATCGTCAATTACGTATAGTGTCTCTTGAGGCAGGTGCAACTCAAAATCACCAAAGATAAATTTGGATATAAACAAATAAGGTGTATTACTTCGCTAACATCCGCTAGATAGAACACACTTTCAAATATCACATAGCTTACACTTTCCTTCAGTTATGCTCTTGTCACGTACACTTGGAAATATGTCAATTATATTGTACATAAACGCTGCCGGCGTAGATAAACAATTGTAACCAGTATTGTTGAGTAGGGTATTATAGTGTATCGATATATCCACAATGTATCTAATAATTTTAGCAGTCGCTGTGAAGCATCTGATATATACTGAGAAAAGCAATATCAGTTTTGAGAAATATGAACCGAACAACGACAGTGGTTGTAGCATTAATTGTTGCAGCGGGACTAACGACAATGGTATATGCTGTACCAGAACAACGAGCATTGGCATGGGGAGGCGGCTTCGGCGGCGGCTGTGGCGGCTTTGGCGGCTGTGGCGGCTGTGGCTTCGGTTGTGGAGGAGGATTCTTTGACAGCTGTGGCTTCGGTTGTGGAGGAGGATTCTTTGTCCATAAAACTATCATACAAACAATCCATCAGGTGAATAATTGTACCGGCGAAGACGAGGATCATAAAGCACCACCACCACCACCAC
>JBAVTY010000154.1:0-4698 GCA_049696495.1 Candidatus Nitrosopolaris sp. | reverse complement strand
GCGGGCCCGTCGGGATTCGAACCCGAGACAGCCGGATTTCTTTCCTAGGTTAAAAGTCCGGTACTCTACCTGGCTGAGCTACGGGCCCAGTTTATCATAGACTCATGGAATGTATAATTTATTTTTATACAATTGCTATGCTTTCTAACTCCCATGCCAAGCAAAACATTTTAATTGCTTGCTTAAAGGTTTGCTTTGTGCGCCCGGGTAGTATAGAGATTACTGATGTTCAGTAATCATAAATTCCGGTCCAGTATGGGGGACTGTCACTCCTTCGACCCGGGTTCGAATCCCGGCCCGGGCGCTGTTTATGGCTTTTTTCAGCGCACGATCTGCATATCCGCAGAGAGACGTGCAAATATATCGTCGTTTCTTACTGCTACAAAGGAGATCCTCGCTTTGTTGCCTAATTCAGAATCAAGTTTCGAGCCATCGATCGAGTACAACTTGCCTCCTGCTTCCTTTACGACAAGGTAAGCCGCTGCAAGGTCTGTTGCACGAATTTTTCCGCGAATATCAATGTAAGCATCTAAAAGCCCTCTAGCAAAATAGCATAATTCCAGTGCATTTGCTCCAAAATTCCTGATATGATTGGCTTTTGAAATAACGTTGAGCAGATTCATTATGATCTGTGGGGAAGCACCAGATATATTCATGCCTACTAAAATATCATCCAGATTATTACTATCATCAAGTTCGAAGGACTTACTTACATGGATTCGACTGTTGTTCATAAACGCACCACGTTGATCTGAGGCGTAATAAAGATCACCTCGTGACAAGTCGATTATAGCACCATGAATTACCGAACTGAGTTTAAAGTTTGATGCATATGCGAGAGAGCAGCAATAGAATGGTATTGCACGACTTGTATTAGTTGTTCCATCTATGGCATCTATAACCAAGAAACCGTGATCCTTACCTTCAATTCGACCTGATTCTTCCGCAATTACTGTAGGGTTAAAGTCGTGTCTCTTGATTATTTCCATCACAGCTGCTTCGGCAACAACATCAATTCTTCGGCTCATATCTCCGCCAGCGCCTCTTCCCAACTTTTCATTGCCCCGCTCGGTTCCTACCATACTTCTTGTTTGGTCGTATACTTGATTGCATGCTTCCTTTAAGATGTTAAGAATATCCATGGTTGGACTCAGTTATAAGATCTTAAGAAAATCCATGGTTGGACTCAGTTATTTGCTAAAAAGAAAAAATATCCGACTGTTTTTTAGTCGCTGTGAAGACCAGCTTCAGATTGAAATCTCCTTCTCTGTTTTCTTCTTCCTTTCTTTTATTACCCTATATATCCAAAGCTTAACTGCGAAGTACATGCTATATAATCGGGATTGCATAGTTATCAATCGAAGAAATAGGTTATAAAGTTGTTGGATTCGATTGGTTTGAAGCGGAGCGCCTTACACAACTCTATCTGGTCAATAAAATAGTTAGCACACTCGGTTGTTACAAATACTCTATTATATTTGTCATAGTATAGTATAGTACATGACTCATCCATATGATAGGAGTACGATGATTACTCTAGCAGGACTTAACCTCGCATTATCATACGAAAATGCGGCTGTCGATAGATTGGATAGGAGATTAGCTGAAAGCATAGATCCAGAGGTCAAGGAAAAGATTAATCGCCACTTAGCCCAGACAAGGGAGCAACAGGATCGGCTGAAGATGACGATAAAGGCAATGGGGGGCGAACCAATAATTGACAGCGGTAAATTACCCATTCCAGAACCTCCGCCATCTCTGAAAGGAATGATAGAAAGTGGCAGTACTCCGAACGAAAAAGAGGTTTGGGAATCAATGAACGATCTAATAATAGAAAGAGCAGAAACAATTTTGTATGAAGGTGGTATTCAGGCTCTTGAATTATTGAATGCAGATAAAAGAGCTATTAAGGTTTTAGAGAAGAATCTGAAAGAGGAAGAAGCATTCGCAAACTGGTTAGAAAAGAACAATCCAAGAATAGCAAAACGATTAATGAAAAAGCAGTTAGAAGAGAGGAAGAAAAAACTAAAGACTGAGGAAGCTGCTGTCACTGCAATAAATTAGGTTTAATATTACGATCAAGTGATCACGAACAATAATCAGATTAAAATCGGCAACACAAGGGTAATTGCAGCTGATCGTGAAACTGAAGGTGTCTATGGTTATGATTGCACCTCAGTTTTCCGGTTGAGCCGTCTTCTCTAAGGTGGCCGATATTCTTCATGATTTTGGTCTCACAGAAACTGAACGAAGTACAGTTTACGCTCTCTAGTACAGATACTAGTTAGTAAGCGCGCCCGAATATCGCTATCTTGTTTGCAGGTTTTCTGCAATAGACACAATTCATAAGTAGATCTACTTCCTCCTCGCATTCAAAAGGGATGACCCGCAAGTCTGCTCCCGTCTCTTCCTTTACCTTTGTCTCGCAACTTTGTTCCCCGCACCACCTTGTATAAATGAAACCCCCTTTAGTGTCAAGAATTGATTTGAAAGTATCATAAGAATCAGTTCTCGACGTAAATTGCCTCTGGATTTCCTTGGTTCGAAGTAGCAGATTAGTTTGGATTTCATTCAGAATCGATAGTACTGAATCTACCAATACAGATTCGTTGATTGTAGATTTCTGCATGGTATCTCTTCTAACGAGTTCAAGTTGTGCATTCTTGATATCTCTTGGTCCTAGATTAATTCTAAGTGGAACTCCTTTGACCTCCCATTCATTAAACTTCCATCCCGAAGTATACTCGTCGCGCTCATCTACTATGATCCTTACCCCTGATTTTCTCAATACATTGGCGACTTCCTGTGCTTTTGACTTGACCTGTATGGATTCTTTGTCTCTGAAGATCGGGACAATTACGACCTGGATAGGGGCTATGTAAGGAGGAAGCAAAAGTCCTTTGTCGTCTCCGTGCATCATTACTAATGCTCCTATAAGACGCCACGAAATACCCCAAGAAGTTTGCCAAGCAAAGTGCTGCTGGTTATCCTGACCAAGATATCTTATTTCAAATGGCTTCGAAAAATTCTGCCCCAGATGATGAGAGGTAGCCATTTGGAGCGCCTTGCCGTCTGTCATCATTCCTTCGAGGGTACAAGTATAGTCTGCACCTACAAATTTTTCCTTCTCGCTTTTTAGTCCGGCTATTGTAGGAATAGCCAAGTGATCTTCAATCAATCGCTGATAGATCTCTAAAATTAACATTACTTCAGCCTTGGCTTCTTGTTTATCAGCGTGTACTGTATGTCCTTCCTGCCAAAGAAATTCTGAATTTCTAATAAAGGGTTTTGTTGCTTTTATTTCTGCTCGTAAGGCGCTATTCCAGAAGTTGATCTTGATGGGAAGATCTCTGTAGCTAGCAATCCATCTTGAGAAGATAGAGTATGCAATTGTCTCAGACGTTGGTCGTAAGGCTAGTTTTTCAGTTAGTTCGTTCTCACCAGCTCTCGTGACCCAATATACCTCAGGCGTAAATCCGGTAAAATGATTTTTTTCTTTGGCAAGGAGAGATTCCGGTATCAATAGCGGTAAAAAGCCGTTTTGATGTCCGGTCTCTTTGAATTTCCTATCTAGAATATCCTTAATTAACTCCCATATGGCATACCCATACGGCTTTAATACTATGAAACCTTTAACAGGAGCGTAGTCTGCCAATCCTGCCTTCCAGATTACCTGAGTATACCAATCACTAAAATTCTCATTTTTTTTTACTGTGATGCCAATGGGTGTACCAGAAACCAACGAAGAAAAGCAGACTGACTAGATTTATGAAGTTTTGTGGTGCATATTCAAAAAGGCTCCCCTTTGCAATAGACCTGACCTGATATCCTACTATGAAAATTCTTACAAACATAACATTGGACAAATCCTACCTCGGCTTTCAAGACAGGGCAATCTACTGCCTCAAGTTTCATTCGTTTAAGCATCTTTGGACTCACACCTTTTAACTTTAATTTGCCTTTGTCATCCATCATTCCAATACTCCGTAGCTCTGCCTTTGCTTCGTCGGTTAACTTAATCGATTTCTCGACCTGCTTAACAGGAACCAAGTACTTGACACCTGTGTCGTCACTCATTTATTTGACCATCATACAAAACAGCTATAAGA
This sequence comes from Candidatus Nitrosopolaris sp., assembly GCA_049696495.1. Classification (GTDB taxonomy): domain Archaea; phylum Thermoproteota; class Nitrososphaeria; order Nitrososphaerales; family Nitrososphaeraceae; genus Nitrosopolaris. The sequence continues at coordinate 589 of JBAVTY010000154.1, read as the reverse complement.
TCCTTTTCCTAGTAATTGAAATTACTTATATGTTTTTGTGACCTTTTTTTAAAAAAAAGATAATAGGTACAGATACCGAGAAATCAGATCTAACGCTAGATTAGAAAATCGCGTTACACAGAATCACACTACCCTCTCGCAGCATCTAATAATACTCTGCTGCCGGGCTTGATGAGTGCAATGTGCTCTCCAAGTCCTTGTACCGTTGTTGAAAACTACAAGACACATAGATTGGAGTGTATCAGAGTAATACGACCATTTCTTTGACTCTATACTATTTTGCGATACAGAAAATGAAAAGTTGTGTTAGATTTATGGAACGCTGCTAGATTGAAGTATAATATCAATTTCAGTCTGCAGACTGCGAATTTAGCAGCGGGGAGGTATGGAGGACAAACAAACCCCACATCTTTCAAGGGTGGGATGGATTTGTCCCATCTGAAAAGCAGTCTACCAACATTGTGGACTAGAAGTTATTTCGTATCTACACATGGTCATGTTTCGAGTGAAACTATAAGAAAGTATATTGAGGAGCAGCAGACACGCAGATGATGACCTTCAAGTTCCGATTGTATCCTTCGAAACAGCA
>JBAVTY010000153.1:0-3318 GCA_049696495.1 Candidatus Nitrosopolaris sp. | reverse complement strand
TTAATTTTATGGCCGTCTGCTCTTCCTCTAAGCAGTATCATACTTTTACCCATAAGTATACCAACTGCCCCTAGTTGTTTTTCAATAATTATCGCCCTATTTTCTTTTATAATCTTCTCGATAGTGGTGTCCAATTCTTGATCACTTATCAATGTTATGCCAAGTGCACTTTTCGCCTCTTCGACCGTTTCAGCTTCTCTTTTCATCAATTTTTCTAAAATCGAAATCACACCTTCTTTAGCAATCGTCCCATTATCAAGTCTTTTGAAAACATCAATAAGGATTTCATCAGTTAAAACCGCTGAATCCAACCCCTGTCTTTCTAGACTAATTAGGTCTTCTGTAAGTTTTGATGCAATAAAAGTTGGACGTACTTCTCTCATGGACCTAGCAATTTCCTCAAATATGTTAAAATAATCCGAATCGAAGATTTGCTCTGCAAGTTTTTTGTTCAGGCTGTATTTCTTGGTTATGGAGTTTATGACTTCGTCGATTGATTTGGGTACCTTTTCAGAAAGAGAAGCTATTCTTGAACTGTTGATTGGAATCGACGAAATGTCAGTTTCAGGATACATCCTTGCCGCACCCGGCCTTGGTCTACTGAATATTGTTTTGCCCTCAAGCGTAGCGGCACGTGTTTCTGGTGGAACACCATTCAACGCCATTCTTAACCTTTGAATTATGGCTTCTATCGCAAAATCAATCCTATAGCTTGGACCACCAACTAGTACGAATGCATCCGTTTCTGTATCTATCCTCAATTTATTTTTTATTGCCTGAACTTCTTCGACGTTGATACCATACCCAGGCAACTCATCTGAATGAAATACGCCTCCCAATCCATAAAATCTAACCAACTCACCAAGTTGCTTACCTATACGGATATCTTGATATGGTTCAAATCCCATCATACCTCCAAAACGTCTCACCTTGATTGCCTTGAAAATGCTATTATTTTCTTGCAATGTGTTTATCACTACTTTCGAAGAAGACTTGCCCAAAATTTCGGTTACATCTTCGATTCTGTCACCAATTTCTTCTTCAACAGCTTTTCTATCTCTTAGTTTTTGGGCAATTCTAATCAGACCATGCTGTCTAACCATTTCATATTGTATCACTTTTACAAGTTGGTCCAATTGCTGCACACCCTTTACTTCAACCACAGCTCCATCATCTATTGAGATATTGACATCCTGTCTTATGCTTCCAAGTCCTCGTGCCACTCTCTTACTTGCTCGTAGTAGTCTGCCGAGGGTAAGTGCAATCCGCATTACTTCCTCAGGTGCGCATTTGACCGGTTCGAGTGCAATTTCAACCAGTGGCACTCCTAATCGGTCAAGTCCGTACTCCCTAATTTTACCGTCGTCTGAAATCAGTTTGGCTGCGTCTTCTTCGAGGCATACGCTTTGCACTTTGACTCTTTTTTCATCAACGTCAATATATCCATCATTAGCAACAAGAATTGTTCGCTGAAACCCGCTTGTATTCGAACCATCAATTACGATTTTACGCATAACATGCAACTCGTCGCCTATATCTGAATGAAGAGCAAGGGAAATTATCAGTGCAGTTTCGAGAGAGCCTCCATCCACATCGTGTGGTGGCTCCTCGTCGGCCTCCACTAAACAACTAGAAGTTGTTGATGCGTAATACTTTATCGTACGCATCTTTTTGAACTCGAACAGGACCGCAGGATCATACGAGCCCAATTCGCTCTGTGTTGGTCGCAATTTGCGAATGAAGGTCGCGTCATACTTTTCAGTCTCTTTAGATCTACATCTACAAAATAGTTTGCGATTGGTTGCTAACTGTTGGTGAATTTCCATCCCGACTTTAAGATTAATGACTCCTGGATCTATCGTCAAATCCACAATTCCAAATTTGCCCTAGACATCTTTTAAGCTTACCTATGAGATAGGAATAGACATCGATATTTCATTTGCAATATTTTCCTGCATCAATTTCGCGGCGGATTTAACGTCCTTACTGTTTGCTAGAACCCACATAGCCTTTACGGTGGCCGTCTCTGCCATCATGTCTGATAACGATATTACGCCAATATCTAGCAGATCCCTGCCAGTCTCGTATACAGTCATTCTCGTCCTTCCCCATATACATTGCGAAGTCATAAAGACCAATCTGCCTGATTGTACTGCGTTTCGGATTTGTGGAAAACATTCTTTGCCAACATGGCCAAGGCCTGTTCCTTCAAGGATTATTGCCCTGCAGTCTGATTCCAATGCATAAGCTATCAACTCCGGATTAAATCCAGGATAGTATTTTAGTAATACAACTCTTCTGTCAAAATTTGGTCTAGCTATAAAGCCATTGGTACTATTATCACGCTTTTTAAGTTTCAGCCCAGCTTGTTGCAATTGCATTTCAACAATTTCACCTCTAATTAGAGCTATAGGCATACCATCTATCGATTCGAAAGCGTCGCGTTTGCTAGTATGATTCTTTCTGAGACGTGTACCAAGGTGACATGCAACTAGATCATCCGAAAGGCTAGCATGCATGCAAACAAAAACTCCAGTTAGTTCAGACTTCAAAGCAAATATCGCAGCTCCTATAAGATTCAGCGCAGCATCTGACGAGGGTCTATCAGATGATCGTTGTGCACCTACTAAAACAACAGGAATGGGCAAGTTTTGTAAAGCAAAACTAAGTGCAGCCGCCGTGTAGTGCATAGTGTCGGTCCCATGGGAAACTAGTATCCCTTGATACTCTCCTGATGTAACCTTCTCCTTTATCTTATTAGCAATAACGGTCCAGTGCGATGGATTCAGATTTTCACTGTATTCCTTTAACACTACCTCGGGCTCGACGGAGGCATAATTTGCAAGTTCGGGTACAGAAGCATAAATCTCAGATGCCGAAAGAGCTGAGGTGACACCTCCTGTCCGATAATCTACTTTACTTGCGATCGTGCCACCAGTCCCTAGCAGTGCGATTTTGGGACGTGCCTTGCTCTGATCATTTTTTTTGATTGAGTGGTTGATTTTGTACTCATTACTTAATTGTTTGAATGAATCTCCTATTTTAGTAATAGACTGAATCTGATCTGTTCGAATCCCTATGTTGTAACCGCTTTTTAATTTGATAACAATATGATTTTTGTCCGCTGATTCATAACGCGGCATCAGGATGCCTGTGGTCTCCTTCTCAGACGTCTTTATTGTAACAGTGTCGCCTACGGTAATTTCTTCTCCACTGGGCAACTCCTGGCTCTTTTCTTTGTATCCTTTTAAATGGTCCTCCACTTCCTAATCTGTATTATATTCAAAAGAAGGACTTAAAAGTTAAAAGATGAGGGAT
>JBAVTY010000152.1:0-3906 GCA_049696495.1 Candidatus Nitrosopolaris sp. | reverse complement strand
CTGCGATAACTTTTCTACTTATTATCATGTTCATAACAATTAGGCAGGCAAAAAGACTCCCGATATCTTTTACTATACAAATCCTAGATAACCATGGGGAGAGAGTTATGCTCCCAGACCTACGACTTCATTTTAGAAAGTATGAAGTTGCAGAAAGTTGCTCAGTTTTACCGAGACATGTATGGACAACAATACAAATTCAGAGTGATTGGTCTTAGAAACAAGATTGGTGTGTGATGCATATATACAATAATAGTCAGTTTAAATCTCATTAATTTTGCTTTACCTATAGTAGTTGAACTATTCTTAGCTGGCTTAGCGTACATGGAGTACCAAGAAATGATTAACTAGCAGTACGACATTGACATTAATATCGATAACGAATATCTTTTCACACAATTCAAATCCGTTCATACGTGGCATGCTAATGTCAACCAAAAGAAGATCATAGAAATTTGGTTTGAATTCTGATAATGCTACAACAGGATTATTAGCTGTCTACTTCAATCCTTTTGTTAGCATCAGTATTGTTATTGCTATCTTCTATCACTTCCCTGAAGGTCATAGTAATATCTGCATCGTCGTCTACGATCAAAATTCTTTTCCAAAATCGTTCCTGTTCTTTAGTGAGAGTTTTATATGCTTCTTGTCTTTGCATGAGTAATAACGAGAATCCTCCTTGTCCTTGCCCGGAACAGCATATGTTCATCTGCTTGTTTCACAGGATTTGACCAAGCACTTTTCTCTGGAGCTACTTCAAAAAGTATGATCGCCTTCGCCAAGGCTACTGTTATCACTACCCCAATTATTTGCATATCAGTATAACTTCATCTTGCATGCAGTAAAGTGCCGGGCTTCCCAAATGCTAGGTATGCGATTATACATCCTACTACAAAGTACTTCCAATCATGGATAATATTGTAGGTATATAGAAATAAATCATTGAGATTATGGAGATGCCAATTATTGATATGATAACGAAAAGATCTTAAACGCTTCTACGTAGCACGAATTCACACAGAAAGACTGCCTCTTCAATATCTCGTGTGCAGTCTTGATCATATGTGGCTGCGCCATTAACTCTTGTTTCAAGCGGCGTCAATGATTCAAGACCCATCTCTTTCCCACAAAAGTCACAATACCAGCGTTGTGTTAATCTGCTTGCTTCTTTAAACTCCTGTAAAAGTTGAAATGACGCTCACATATGACCGCATCTTGTTCACAAATTTTCATCTTGTGCATTCCTTTTTTATTGCATATGCAACACTCGTCCATTTTCATCATAATGAAAATTCGTTATATATAGAATGTTGTAGAATTTCGATCTCAAGAGACAGTTAAAACAAAAAGCCGCTGCCTTAGACGCTCCCACGAGCGAAATTATTAGTCGCGACAGAATTCGACTAACCTATGCCAGGTTTGGAAGATATAGACTTTCAACGCCACATAACCATATCAGTGCTATGTGATATATGGTACTGTCCTGGACCTTAAATTGCGTAAAAGGACCTGTAAAGCGGTCTGCAATTCCATTTTGAGCTCGTATAATTGTCTGAAGGCTGGTGTTATTCTGCGCATTTCAAGATCTATCTAAAGGTAAGATGCATCCTATATTCATTATAACAGATTTTGCAATATGATCTCACGTTCTCTAGTATCCATTTCCATCAAGACTATTTGTTGCCAGTGTCTAGCATTAAGTTGTTAACTTTGAATGGTATAGTTAAGCTGGGACACAGAATTTGTTCACATATAGTTAGAATAAAAGAAAAGGTCAGGAGGCATTCAGACGAGGTAGCAGTTAGTTATGCGTCAGTGTATTGAATAGTGTTATCATATATTGGTAATAGCTGCTGTGGCATTCTTGATGGCCCTCCAATAAGTATAACTTTGTCAATATTTGACGCTGATAGTTGGGCATAAGTACCTGCATAAGCGGTGATCTACACTAGTTTTGCGCTTGTTATAGATAGTTCAAGGTCCTTTACGTCTTTTGCTATAAACGACAGGATGATATCAGTGATAGTTAGATTAGAAAGTCGAATCTTCGCCTTTTCTGTCTCCTCTCTTATCTTGGCCATTGCTTTTTTATCATTTTGGACATCCTGATTGCTTCTTGAATTCTAGGATGATATAATCGCTCAAAACCTTATCCATCTATTCCATCAGGTTTGGTACCACCTGAAGTACTTAACCGGGAATCCTCCACCACGGATCCCCATTATTATGACCTCTAATGTTCCACAGCCAAGATGGAAGATCATGATTTTAAGGTCTTTTCGAATCTTATCTAATCCCTAGGCTAGTGAAGCAGCAGGTTGTTTACGCCCTAAAAATAATCTCCTGCTAAGATATATTTTTATTATCTGCTTTCAGAATTAGCATTAGAATAAAATCCCATCACGATCGGAATAATAACAGCTGCTCTTGCCACTGCCTTCTCCTCTGTTGGAGGAAACGGAGAAATATCCATTACTTCCGAGTATGTAATCCCAATATTCTTAGCGATGATATTTGCTGCTGTCCTTTTTTCTTCTAGAACTAAGGTTCCTCACACGATCGTACTCGTAGGATTTGGCATTGTAATTTCATTTCTCGGTTTTGCTGGATTAGAAATCGTAAAAATCGAACACTTCGAAATCGATCCGAATCTTTTAATCGATTTCGTAATACCACCTTTAATTTTTGAGGCAATGATGAATGTAGAATACAAACAATTCAAAAGTGTCAGAATCTCAGCATTATTACTGGCTACAGTAGGTGTTGTTCTTGCTACCTTAGTCGGTGGATTTATCATGACCTATATAGCAGGTTTACCACTTCTGGTCGCTTTTGCCTTTGCAGCTTTGATTGCTCCTACTGATGCTGCAATCGTAATTGAGATATTCAAAAGGGTAAGGGTACCTAAAATACTTTCTACACTAATGGAGTCTGAAGCAGCCTTCAATGACTCAACTGGAGCTATCGTTTTTTCCTCTATAACCGCGATCGCTTTTGCCAGTTCTGGCAACGCAATTCTTGGTTCTGCTTCTACCTCCGTCTATTCGTTAAGTAGTAGTGCAATTACAGTCTCTAGTGGCTCGATTAATTTAACCATTGCTACTGGAGCTATTCATTTTATGATAGTATTTTTTGGTGGTGCAGCTATTGGATTGGCAGTTGCTGCAGCAACGCACAGACTCCACCCGTTAATGAACGATCCTTTCTCAGAGACATCACTAACTGTTGTTACCGTATTTGGTTCGGTTGTACTTGCAAATACTTTGGGTGTGTGAGGTTTAGTGGCTGTGGCAGTCGCAGGACCATATTTTGGCAATGTGACAGTGAAAAAAGAGGCCACCAGGAGTAAGAACGTTAGAGACTTTGCCTTCACTTTCTGGGAAATGACGTTTTTTGCAAGTTCTGCAGCTTTTCTTTACCTAGGGATTAGTATGAATATTGTTGATATAGGTAAACATCTTCCTATAATCGTCCTTTCATTTGTTGCCGTGTTAGCAGCAAGAGCTGCAGCTATCTATCCTATGCTTGCCGTAACGACTAGGTTCATTGGGGAAAATATTCCAATTACATGGAGACACGTTATAATGCTTGGGGGAATGCGAGGCGCAATATCTGTGGCTCTGGTCGCATCGCTTCCACCGAGCAATTTTAAAAGTATTCTGCAGACTCTAACATTCGGGGTAGTCCTCTTGTCTTTGGTCATTCAATACATAGCGCTCTCAAAATACGTGAGAAATGTATTTAATTATAATGATGCTAGTATCAACAAGAAGCCAACTTACTAATTATGAGATCTCAAAGTAGATGATTGTTGAGCCTTTTCCCAATGACATGCCAATGACATGAGAGTTTGAGTCCATTTATGAGTAGTCTTGAATCCATGACTTGCCTTTATCTACTGCATCA
>JBAVTY010000151.1:0-3872 GCA_049696495.1 Candidatus Nitrosopolaris sp. | reverse complement strand
TGTGAACCTCTTTATCTTTCCTGTTTCAATTATTCGTAACACTCATTTCTTTATTTCGTGCAAGTCCATTCCGAAGTAAAAGTCCCTTTGCTTGAGATAGCTTATTCATCGCTCTACTCACTATAGCAATGCAAATGTTGAAGTCGGTAATATTTTACACTTTCATACTATAGCGTTAAAGAAATTGTTAGACGTTAACTAAGCAAATTTTTTGATTCATCTATCAAATAATTGAGCTATTTTCTTTTGATTTTTTGAATTTCCTAATAGGTATGATTTTAACAACTGTATTGCTAACGCTGGGTCTACACCTTTTGGGCAGACAACACTACATGACCCAGGAAAATGACATCTCCATACCCCATGCTGTTCATCAACAATATCTAATCTTTTTTTGATCGCATTATCTCTATTATCAGTTACATATCTATACATCTGAGCAAGAGCTTGAGGACCAGGGAATTTCAGATCTGCTCCAGCTGTAGGACACGCAGAGTAACATAATCCACATTTTATACAGTATGAGAATTGCAAATATTTATCAACTTCTTCTAGAGTTTGTTTAAATTCCGTTGGTAATTTCCTATTAGCATTGCCGCTATCTTCTTTACCCATTATTTTAGCCTCTTCTAGTTCTATATCGGCATATTCATTGTGTATGTATGGCTTTATATTCCTGTGATGATCAAAAAATTGCGAAAAATCTGTTACAAGATCACGGATATGCGGAAAGTTTGATAGGGGTGCACAAGTAATTGTATCTCCTTCCAATTCTGAAACCTTTGTAAAACAAGCGAGCCTTGGTATTCCGTTGATCTTCATTCCACAAGATCCACAAGACGCCATTCTGCAAGAATATCTTATAGCTGTACTTGCATCAAGATAGCTTTTTACATACAAAAGAGCATCAAGCACTGTCGTTGAACGTTTTACTGGGACTTCGAATACGTCATAGTGATGATCAGTATCACCTTTTACTGTATTTCTGCGAAATACCCTTATCAAGATCTTATTACGCAGGGTTTCTCTGCTTCCTTCTATTATCGTGGTGTGGGTCTGTTTTACTTTAGTCAGCATCCTTATTTTTTCGATAAGCTTTGCCGTTCTTACTCAATTCATCATTTTTTATAGTATGATATATGTTTATTGTATGTATTTGTGGACCACATTCGATGTTGGTTAAGAGCTGGTGGAACGATTACAGGTGAACATGGTAATGGGTTGGCTAGAGTAAAATACATCGAATCTGTGTATGGACCAGCCATGTTAAGAAATTGCCGGATTTCCTGCAAAATTCATTGTTTTAAGAATTGCCGTATAATCTGAAAATATTAACTGCAGTGAGTTATACACTATTTAATATGTCTAAATTAATATACAGAATTCAGACGTATTAAGATAAGATTTGTCAAATGATATATCAGTTGAAGATATACTGTTGCGTAAAATAAACGAAAAAGTTATACGCTGTAAGTTATGTCCGGGTTTAATAAAATACATTAGGGAAGTAGGAAAAACAAAAGCAAAGATGTTTATTGATGAACTTTATTGGGCAAAACCTGTCCCTACTTTCGGGGATCCTAAAGCTAAATTATTGGTTATAGGATTAGCTCCAGCTGCTCATGGTGGGAATAGAACGGGGAGAATATTTACAGGGGATAGCTCTGGGGACTGGCTTGTAAGAGCTTTATTTGAAACAGGATTTGCGAATAAACCTACGAGTGTATCAAAAGATGATGGATTAATTTTAATGGATGCATATCTTACTGCAGCAGTACGATGCGCCCCGCCACTAAATAAACCGGATCCATCTGAAATATCCAACTGTTCCGAATACCTTCTAGCAGAAACAAAAATACTCGACAAGACAACTAAGGTTATCTTGACTCTTGGAAAGATTGCTTTTGATGCATATTGCAATGTTAGGAACTTAAAAGGATTGAAGTTTGGTCATAATAAGATATATCCCATCTATGATGATAAGACCTTGATAGTTTCATATCATCCAAGTAGAAGAAATACGAACACCGGTACATTAACATGGTCCATGTGGATTAGTATCTTTCAAACGGCCAGAGCGATAATAAATAGAGAGAACAAAATAGACTAGGGCATGTCTTAATGATTAATAGCGATAAATCTAAAACTGTAGATTCATCTTTCGTATATCAAAAGACACCATCACTATAATACCATAATTGCAAGCCTTATCTTTGATCTTATATTCTTGAATTGATCTCATAGATCACAACAACAGAAGGCAGCTACATTCGGCTAGTTAAGCTTCATTTCCGATTCGAAATTGTCCATACTTGTTTTGACTAAGGAACAAAGAGTAACGGGAGGTACACACAGTATTCGGATAGTGTTATGAAGTAGAAAACTTAAACCATCGCTTCGCTAACAAGATTTATCAGTATTATTTAATTGCAGATAAGCTCAGTTTGCCTATTAGAGCGGCAAACGCTATTAGTATACCAGACTATGAGTCAGGATACGAGAATCACAACAATGCCGTGGCAGGTTGTCTCAAACCTTTTAAGGATCAGAATCAGTCCGAGATAGGCATTGATTCTAATCTTACCTCAGGGCATGAAGGACAGTTTGTAACCGTCCTTTTGCTTACATTAAGACAAGATGCACACCGAAAAAGGACCTACATAATAGAAAATGTATTTGCTTAGCAATTTTTGTTTTTTTGTTATTATTATTCGAGTTAGTGACATCTTCGTCAAAGGTATTATAAATATCATTATATGGTTTATATGGTTTATCATCTAGATTAAGATCATAAATCAATTCTCATATGGTTATGATAGATCTTTTATTTATTCTTGAGGAATTACTTTGCAATATGTTGCAATCAATTGCAATCGGAGGACCCTTCAAATGGGTGGTGACACTACACTACAAACCACACAGAGCTTGTCATCTACAACAATTGATATTACTTGAAAAAACAGCAAGATTGCACCACAACGATCATGTGTGCTATAGGTTACAAATGCAATATTCTGCTGCAGCACCTGATGTTACAAAAGCAGTGTTGTGCTTGTTTCAATCTGTTTACGTACCTTTCTGGAATATTTTTATACATTGTGGATGACGTACGTTTTCGCATGCCATACAGAATATACAGCCTTTTTCTCTAGCCATGAATGTTTTCTTATCTGAGCCGGGATGTCCAGGAGTATCTAGCGATTCATAGACGTTAACAGGACAAGCCTCAATGCATGCACCATCTGCTATGCATATATCATAATCTACAGTTACTTGTGTGCCCCAAATGCCCAACTGTCCTGGTGGGTCTATGGGTCCCCAAACTTTTATTCCTTGGAAAGTACCAACCACCTGCCTCTTTGATTTGAATTCAGGATCGATAAGACCTTCCAATAAATCATATTTTTTAAAAAAATTTTTGATTAGTATTTGATGATAATGATCATTACGATTGCATTTGATGATCGCCCTCTTGGAAATGTATCATTGTCTTTTGAACTTATCAACAAACAAAATACGTTGTACAACCTACTTTATATTAATAGAGTAAGGAGATTATGCAATCTATTGCACTCATTTGCAACTATCGGTTCGATTCTATTCCATAGAATCGAGCCTTGTTGACAAAGAATTGAATTCTTCGTTTATTACATTTGAATCCATGATTATTTTATATAACTGTCCGATGACTTCAGGAATTACGTGAACATTACCTGTCAACTCGCATGGCTTAATAGCATTGTAAGTTAATCAATTGGCAATTACAGTAAACTAGTACTTGGCTTTTTGACAAATTAATCTTATCTATACAGCTTTAGCTGACTATCATTTAGTCAATTATGTGAGGTTTACTCCTATCAGAAATATTTCGG
>JBAVTY010000150.1:0-1620 GCA_049696495.1 Candidatus Nitrosopolaris sp. | reverse complement strand
ATGTCAAGCTTATCAATAATGTCTTTATCTAATTCATTTTTTGTTTCATTTTCAATATGCTTCTTAACTGTAGCAGTGAGGTTGTTACCTGAAATCGGTTTATCTATGAATTCATCTATTTTGATATAGGGCAAAACACTTCTAAACTCAATGTAATCGATTTCAAAAGCTGTCATAATGAATACTTTCACTTCAGGCTTTATTTCCTTGACTTTTTTTATGAACTCATACCCGTTCATTACGGGCATCCGGAGATCGGATATCACTAGACCATATTGCTTAAAATTTATTTGAAAATGCTCTACTGCTAGTGAGGGGTTTGTAAACCCAAATACATGAAAGCCCTGCTTCTTCAATAGTTGTTGAAAAACTGTGACAATATCAAATTCATCATCAAGAATTAATATTGTATTAGCATCGGGATGACCTACCGTGTTCGTGGGTCTCCTACCCTACCAACCTGTGTCACGACAACCATACTTTGTCTTCTATTTGATAGTAAGTTAATACTCGCTATTATAGTTGCGGATCAAAAAAGGAACAAACAAGTCATGATTTCACTGTTTTAGTTAGATATTCTAATTTTATAGGTTTTCTATAGCTTGTAGCACAATAGATATAGCTTAAGCCATTTTCTTGTTATGATATGCCATTAAACAAGTCATGGTATGACTATAATGAATCGTTGATTGAACGTGGGAGTGTTTTCCTTAAATCATCTAATAAAGAAATTAAGAAGATGAATATTGGCAAGGCTGGAGCACCATTTCAGTATTCTGATAGTTATGTTACTTTTCTTGCTTTTCTAAAGATTGGTTTTAAAATCCCTTATCGAATGGTTCAAGGTATAGTACATGGATTATCTGAATATGTCAGGATTGTTGAAGAAATACACTTTACTAATATTAGAAGAAGAATGCTTAGGATTAAACCATCAATTGGAAATGATAATGATAATTGCTTCTGTTTGTATTATATGTCAAATACCCTTTTGTACACGAATAATAAACACCCTCATACGGTAATTGTTCTTTCCTTACCTTTGGCAAGAATAATCTGATTGCGAAAAGTAAGAGAAGAACATTTTTCGTGCATATCAATTGTGCTGATTTGTCGTACAAAGTATGAAATTGTCAATCATAAGCATCATCTCCCTTGATTAGTTGTGGTACTTACATAGATAGGTGACACTTTCAAATACCCACATAGGTGACACTTTTCTGCCTGGTATTATTTCTATCATACGATCTATTGAATGTTTGTAGAAACATTTCAGATGGTGTTAGTCCATTTATACCTCCATGTTCCCTTTTGTCGTTGTATGCCTTAACAAACATGTCATATCTTAACTTCCCCTCATCTATGCTTGATATGTACTCCACTGAAATGAACTCGTTCTTGACTATCTTGTTGCATGCTTCTATTTTTCCTTGCAGCTGGGGATAGGAATTTGGAATCGGCTTATCTTTTATGTTGTTATACTCAAGAAAGCGTTAAGGCTTTGGATGTAAACTGTTTAGCATTGTCATGCATGATTTTCTTGGGTTTTCCATTAATCATAATCCACTCTTCAAGTACATCTAGGACATCAATACTCCTCTTTCTTTCAGACCATTTGCT
>JBAVTY010000149.1:0-5000 GCA_049696495.1 Candidatus Nitrosopolaris sp. | reverse complement strand
AGCTCTCTCTACTTACACTCGCTCCAATATCATCACCTACTATAATGATTTCATGCAAGCAAGCAGTATCAGTTGATTAACCGGACTGACAATAATCTTCAGAACCCGAGTAAAAAATTATGCAAGTCTCATCTCCAGAACACTGCCCTCCTGATTAGTAATCAGCATTTGGTTCTGGTACATGTTCAGAGCATTTAGTCATATGTGCTTTATTGCTATTTCAAGTGAATTCATGACCTGCTGCAGTAGTTTCTCTGGGCCAGTATTTGGTCCCTAAAAAATGGAATAAGAAGCCGGCTGTAAAGATAGGAAACTACGAAAGTTAATCAGAAACCAGGAATAGGTTTCAGTGGATCGATTTTACGCATCTGTCTATCTACTACTTAGGGAAATCTTTACCGGGATGTTTCAATACTATATGATATTGATATTCCCTCTTAAGGTTGAACTAAATTTGAGGCAATAGGGGCAAATGAACAATTGTGCTTGTCTGTTGCTTACGTCTTCAATATAGCTATCAAGACCCGCTAGGTCTGATACCACTTGACGCAGCAGCGTATAGAATTGTAAGACATAAGAGACTATCGACAATTAAGCGGCCTGAAAAAGTGAGCAGTACACAATACAACAACAGATCAACATGCATGGCAAATAATCAACAAGCAATAATGGCCTTGTTCCGATTGCAGAGTATGGAAATAAGCGAAGACCAGATATTGAATATGGTTCAACAGATGGACAATGGGACAACAACTTATCCGATAGAATTATGATACTTAACTTAGAACAGTTCAAGGTTAATCAGGACCAGTATTCACTAGCTCAGAATAATATAACTTCCCCTTGAATAATACACAAGTGGTGCGACATGTTGCGCTTGTCGTGGGCTCCACTTATAAGTTTGTGAATACATTTTCCCGAGGTCAATATACCTTTCAGACTTGAAACACTAACAACCATTCTAGACAAGAGAGCGCCATCTATGAAGTACAGTCATAAAAAGAATACAGATGGTGGATGGCAATTATTGTTATAGCAGTCATAATTTTTCTCTTGTAATTTTGGAAAGTAATAGTTATAAAACCAAATGCAGAGTCGGAATGTTCGATGGCACTAACGTTTCAGGCTTATCATCATCATTTTATCACCATATTATCGGGTGTGAAATGCGGCGTATCCCAATTATAGGTTAAAGACTAATCTTGTTGCTTTAAGGCTAACCGTGGCACACTGATTATATACGATAACTTCTTGTTTTTCGATTGTTTAAATGGACTGTCCTATTTGTGCTTCAGCAAAAGGGTTGAAAGACAGAGAAGAATTGTTTGATCACATGAAGTTACATATCAATAATCCCGATCTACTTATAGAAAAATTTGCTGATTATATAGCAGCTCGTGAAATCTCACGGGAACTACAATAAATTTTTTTAAGCAATTAGTGCTAGACTATCGTCCCTTCCCTTTCCTTGTAATCTTCTTAGCTTCGACCCTTGTCTTAGCAACTGTTTTCTTGACCTTATTTTTCGCTTGACGTGCAGTAGCAGCAGCAGCAGCTTTGCTTGTCTTAGCAACTGTTTTCTTTACTTTGCTTTTCGCTTTGCGTGCATTAGTATTCACTGCTTTACTTGTCTTAACAGCTCCTTTTTTTGCGGACCTGTATGTTTTAGGCGCAGCCTTGGGAATCTGTTTGGCGGTATCTTGTACTGCTTGAACCGTTTCACCTGTAGTCGTGGCTGTTTCTTCAACTGCACGTGCTGTATTAGCTGCTACTTGGCTGTCTCTAACTTCCATAGCTGTATCTCTAATCTCTGTCGCGGTATCTTGTGCTGCAACTGCAGCTTCCTGTACTGCCCCTGCAAGTTCAGATACGGCTCCACTCTCATGGAATTTCCTTACCGTATCTCTCGCAGTAGAAGATGTTTCACGAATGATTTTTGCTGCATCTTTGACCTTTTTAGCGACCTCTTCAGGGTTTATATTTTCCTCGAGATCGGCACTTGTTGATAACATACACTGTTTTATATATACAAAGATACTTAAAAGCATAAATTATAATTGTTATTGTACGTATTGTTTCCTTCTGATATCGACGATACAATGTGACCGCCATCCCGTCTATTTGTCTCCGAATCGACCAACCTGGAAAACATGATCCTTTCTGGCCTAGTGCAATGTCCTGTTTCTTCCCTTTTATCACTACGTAGTTTATAACTAAAGAACGTAAAGCCCCGAAAAGCCTCGAAATTCTTGCCTACATATCTTTTGTTTAATTTCTTATCTTCTTTCCAATAAGCGTAAAGATATGGGCCATGTTGGTTTTGACAATCCGGAATGCCACACTTCACGTACTCTTGTCTTATTGTTGCATTCGGAGGAATCTCTGTCATTTTTAGTTTATTAGTCAGCGTAAGCTATATTTTTTGCTGTTAGTGCGGAGCAAACTTGGCAGCTCAGAGTTAAGTGTGTAACCAATACGTCTGTCCAATAAATGACTTATATCAAATTCTATGGGCGTTTGGAATATGTTATAAAAAAAGAATTTCAATACTAATATTCCATCTAAGGTATGCCGTAGGTAAGAATCTAATCTCTGGATGAGGCTCGTCGGTTGCGATTCCAAGATCTAGGATCTTCCTAAGAACAGGAGGAGGAGGGAAATTGTTCTCCCGCTACCAAGAATAAATAAGATGTAATTGCCTTAGTCCAAAACTATGACTATGACTTGAACCCAAAAACTATGTAACCTTATAACCGTATTGAGGATCCATTGTGATCCAGACGTTCGTAACTGTATCTTCAATAATAGACTTGGTAATTTTCGCATCAGCGACTATTGTTGTAGGAAGTAGATTAATTCTTATTATGTGAATATTGGGAGAGATCTTTTCTTTTATTGATGTCATTGTTTCGATTTCATGCGGTGTCAATTGCTCTACTGCTTGTTGAGGAAACCATAATGAGAAAGTATCTTCATTTAATTCCATCATAGGCAAATATCCTTCTCCGCAATTTTTGGCGTGCGTTAAATGGTTCTGCACAGTATAGGAGATTATTTCACTTAATTCGTCTATAGTTTTTCTTATCTCATTCTCAAGCTTCTGACTGATCTTTAAAATGCCACGAACATTATACCAATGATCATTCATCGGATACGAACGACTAAATGCTTGAAAATATCCCTTCGGTATATCTTTTTCTTCTTTATTATCTAAAACGGTCAATACAACAGTATTTAGGGGTTTTATATCACCAAATTGTTCGCCGGCTTGAATAGTCAAACCATGCTTCCATTTCCCGTATATTATACGATGCCGGTCATAGAATTCTGCAATAGTAGCAATTTTTTTTGAGTAAATATTTACTGTTTCTTGAAATATATTCGCTAGTACTTTTCTTTCTTCTGTAGATAAAGGAAGATCACTGATATTCGGTAAACCCAAGATCTTCCAAAAGTTATAACGTTTCGTTCGAATTTTTTCGACTATTTGACGTGGCAATCTTTGATCATAATATGTCATTGTTTTTGCGATTGAAGAATAACCATTGGAAATGGCGTCAATGAGGACAAGTGTAGTTTCTATTATCGTCTGTATCCAGCAATAACGTCTAAGATTAAATATTGTGATAGAATAGCATTAGAGTCCTTCATTTCTAACAGCGACTTAATTTTTCCATCTTGTATCTTAAGGGCAAGGGTAAGATAGATTCGGCTGGTCTCTAACAGTTGACGCATGTTTGCTTCAAAAAACTGAAGTGTAGTCCATGTATGCATTCCAAATTGTGGCCCGTCTCTAAATGATTTCCATTGTTGTTCTTTATCTTGTAATGTTAACACACTGATCACGTCCCCAATTGATACTTAATACTTTGGAACCAGCAGTAGAAAGTGTCTTTTCACTGCATATAACGCAAAAAATTTTGGAATGGGCTAACGTCAGGTTATGGCAAGGAGATGAAGAATCCTTAAACAATAAGTTAGAGCAACTTCATATGCTGGATAGGCAGTTGCTGGCTGCCTATTTAGAAGATTCTTAGGCTGCTGTGTGGCGTGATAGATCAGCTTTTGGAATTGGTTTATCTTTTATGTTGTTATACTCAAGAAAGCGTTTAAAGATCTTGGATGTAAACTGCTTACCGTTATCTCGCATCACCTTCTTTGGCTTACCATTAATTACTATCCATTCTTCCAATACGTCCAAAATATCTGTAGTTCTCTTTCTTTCAGACCATTTGCTAGCTACTTTTCTTGAACAATCATCTAAACAGCTTTATGAAGTAATTCCTTTCGCTGGAATTGCTGAGATAGAAAGGACCAAGTATGTCTATTTGTACCATATCATTGGGATGTCGCATAGCAAACCGTTTGTAGGTTCTTATTTTAGCATTACACTTTATGATGTTAAGCCCGCGTCTCTTTAGTATCTTGTATATGGTTCTGGTGCTTAGTGATAATCCAATAATTCGTCTAAGCCTAAACTTTATCCTATTACATCCAAATCTTTTGATTAGTCGTAGATCAATTATTGTCTCCTCTACTTCTGGCATTACTTTCTTGTGCTTGATGTTTTGTGGTCTTCTAGAGATATCTGATAGGCCTTCGATTCCTTTCTTCTCGTACCTGCTCTTCCACTTGTAGTGTGTCTTCCTGGAAACTTCATACCTTTTACAAATATTAGATATGGTGTCACCAGTCCATTCTTTTTCATGTATTAGATGAAACTTTATTCTGATTTCTATAATGATACACTTCCTGGCAGAAGTGTAACCCATGTTGGTAAGCTATAATGTCACCTATGTGTGGACGTACAACAATTAGTATCCATCTTACCTTCTTGTTTCCATCCTTCATCCTTCCCATGTAAAGAGAGTTTCCTGATTGACGAATGGATGGACATAATCCAGACCAAGATACTAGTTTTTCTGGTGTATTGAAACGTGTTATATCTCCAATTTCTGATGCTATCAGCATGGCAGAGAAATAATCTATTCCTGTCATGC
>JBAVTY010000148.1:0-1541 GCA_049696495.1 Candidatus Nitrosopolaris sp. | reverse complement strand
TGACACCATATAGGCTATTACGCAATCTCTTTTGTGCTCCATTTCAATATTTGAAAGCAATCCGTATATACATATTGTTCTTTGATATTTGGAATCACAAAGTTTAATGGTTGATGCTAAGAGATGCTCTCAAATAAATATGGAGTACAGTTAGTACAAATCTCCCGTTTACATATATATATATATTTACTTGAGGCTGGTTAGATGTACATGCCATACAATAGGGAAGTTTCTTGTATAATATAGTTATTTTTGTTTGTGTAGCATAAAAAACTAAGCTGACATTGGATAATAAGATCTCCGAAAAGATATCTTCTTCAGTAAGAGAAACAGCCGCATTCTTTGGTGCTACCTCCTATGACATGGCCAATTTTAATAACGAGTTTCAAAGCTTATTGTAAATAAGACTAGATCGTACATATTCTTATCCCATATTAATATCCATAGTGTCAAGCTTTTTCTTCTTACTGCTATTTTCTTTTGGAACAATCATTCTTCTTTCGAGTGTGTTGACAGGCACTACCACCGCCATAAGGTGAGATCAAGCTGCATATGGTAAAGATTACTTCACCTGCCAAAAGGAAACAAATTCCAATACGCAGCAGCTTCACTGTAACTGGGAGATCCATTGCTAATTCAACGTCTGCTAATTGCGATGTTTCAGTTATTGTAAATGGCATAAAGCCATATCAAAAAGCTGTCCCAAGGGGGCATGGTGGAACAAATGACTACTAGCGATAACCAATCATACTCATCAGACCCGTACACAACTGAGGGTGTATCTCAACTCAACTCCTGCCCATCCTCTCTACCCCATTTAATTGGTCGGAGTATATCTGAATTTCTGACATTATACTCTTTCAAGGGTCTGAATGTCTGCCCTGGATTCTGAAGAAGATGTCCGATGGTCAAAATGTACCTTCTCCAGCAAAGCGCGGCTGGCCTGTAAATTTACCTGCTCTCATGGAATGACTAAAAGAGGCGCTAAATGTACCATCTGCGGCAGTTACTGGACCAGCAATAGCTTTTTTGTACTCCTCTGATTCCTTCGATAGTTTTGTGATAAAGGCCAAATCCTCGATCTATCGACGATCAAACAGTATGACGATCTTCAGAAGTTATGATATGAGTTGTTATCGAAGAATTCATTTTACACAGATTAGAAGAATCCTAAAAGTTAAACCATCAGTGGGAAATCTAAATCCAGATAATGATGGTGACAGCAACACTAATCCCGTAGATATATTCATCAACAGGACCATCCAGGAATATCGCACCCGTTAGAATGGGTAGTTGAAGAGACTGACAACCTTATCTATACCATTTAACATAATTCCGTTAAGTTATACTTCGCAACAGATAATTTCTTATATCCAATCTGAAACGTTTAGTTCTATAGTACACTGCAATAGTTTTCTTTAGATTTCGAAATTTAGAATAATATCTTGATACAAGAAATACGCATAATGAACAATAACGGTTACTACTATACGTAATTTTGTTAGTCAGTGTAGTCCATGAGAAAGTTCATTCCGTAGTCT